>JAVBPF010000078.1:0-15380 GCA_031549735.1 Oscillospiraceae bacterium | reverse complement strand
AGCAGCGAATCCGGCACAATACCCATCAGATTGAGATCAAAACCGGTGTGATAGGCCACCATCAGCAGGATGGACAGCCCACGCAGCGCGTCGATCAGCTCGATGCGCCCGCGCGGCGTCAGCGCGCGGAAGTCGGCGTGTGCGGTTGTGTCGGTCATCTATCAAGGCTCCTTTTTGCGGAAGTGAGGATGTATTGTGTCATTTGCGCACATAGGCGCGAGCGCCACCGCTGTATAGCCAGTGTGCCAATTGGGCGGATTCTTCGGGTGACATGCTGACTTTTGGCAGTGGAATAGCGCGATAGTTCGATAAAATAAGCACAAACGAGTCCTGGAACTCCCACACCTTGCGGAGCTGGTGGTAGTAATAGGTGGTGCTGGTTTGTGTGTTATGCGCCTCGCAGACGACAGTCACGAACCGGTCGGGATAAAATGTGTACGCGATTGGTACACCCTTCCCTCTGGATGTTCGAAAATACGCGATCCTTGGCCGAACAAACCAGTGAAAGGGAAGGTTGAGAAGCAGAAAAAACCCAACGGCCAAACCAAGCCAATGTACGTCACGTGGCTCGCTAAACCAAAGAATGAGATTGCTTGTCAACAGCATGAGAGCAAATATGAAGAATATCGGAAAAAAATCCCTTCGGAAGAGAGTTTAAAAACTGACGCCCTGAAGAGCTTGCTGTATGTCCGATAGTCAATGTCCGGAGACACAGTAATCGGTTGCACGGAAACACATCCTCTCGTCGTCAATCGTAAAAAACGGTATACAAAAACCCCATGCGCGCACGCCGTACAAAAACGCACCACGCAAGGCGTTTTCCTTGCACCCGTCAAAAACAACCCTTTGATCCAACCGCATCGGGGACAGTACATCAACCGGTCAAGCCCGGACGACAGCGTTTGCTCAAGGGAGGTTTGCGGGGAAAGCAAGCCTCGCGTCACCAAAGACGATTCTTTGGTGACTTTCTCATCGTCAGGAGAAAGTCACGTCCCACGTCCCCGGCAGGGAAAAACCCTAATGGTCAACGCGAAAAGCCACGGGCCGACCGATGCGACTCCAACAAGAGATACGGGGGAACAAGACGGCGGAGCGCTCATTGCCTCGCAGGGAAAAACCGAAACGTGACCCGGACGCGCAATGCGCGCCCCTACGGAGAACACCGATTATAACACGGGCGAACGAAGTTCGCCCCTACAAGGGGCGGCATTGCGGAAGGAAATCACTGCGTTCCAAAGGTAAAATAGATGGTCGACAATGCAGCAAAATCAACAATCATACGTTGAACCGGAACAACGTCACATCCCCGTCGCGCATCACGTACTCCTTACCCTCCGACCGCACAAGTCCCTGCTCCTTGGCCGCAGCCATCGAGCCGACGCGCATCAAATCGTCATAGGCCACCACCTCGGCACGGATAAACCCGCGCTCAAAGTCGGAATGGATGACCCCGGCAGCCTGCGGCGCGCGGGTGCCCTTTTTGATGGTCCAGGCGCGCACCTCGGGCGACCCGGCGGTGAGGTAAGAGATCAAGCCCAGCAGAGTATAGGAGGCCTCGATCAACCGGTCAAGCCCGCTGGAGGACAACCCGAGCTCGGACAAGAACAACGTTACCTCATCGTCGGACAGGGTCGACAATTCTTCTTCCAGGCGGGCCGAGACGGTCAGTACGCTGGCACTCTCCCGTTCGGCGATCTCGCGGACAACCGACACATGCGGCGCGTCGGCCTCGGGCGTATCGCTGACATTGGCGCAATAGATGACCGGCTTGCGGGACAACAGCGGGATGTCCAGGCGTTCGGCTTCCTCGGGGGTAATCTCGAATGCGCGCGCCGAAAGGCCCTTGTCGAGATGCTCCTTCAGTCGGGTAAACAGGTCGACGTCCTGCTGGAACTTCCGGTCGCCTTTGGCCAGCTTCGCGGCCTTGTCAATGCGCCGCGCGGTGAGTTCCATATCGGATAATATGAGTTCCAATTCAATAATTTCAATGTCTCGGGCCGGGTCGGCCGAGCCCTCGACGTGAACAACGTTCGGGTCGTCAAAGCAGCGGACCACATGACAGAGCGCGTCGACCTCACGGATGTGCGAAAGGAACTGGTTGCCCAATCCTTCGCCTTTGGACGCGCCGCGCACCAACCCGGCGATGTCGACAAAGTCGACGATGGCGGGCGTGATTTTTTCCGGATGAAACATCTCGGCCAGTTTGGTCAGACGCACGTCGGGCACCGGCACGCGGCCGACATTGGGGTCGATGGTGCAAAACGGGTAGTTGGCCGACGCCGCGCCGGCACGGGTCAGCGCGTTGAACAAAGTGCTCTTGCCCACGTTGGGCAAACCGATAATACCAAGCTTCAAGATGGTTCCCTCACAATCAATGAATGGTAACAATCGCGCAGTAAAGGCCGATGTCAACGTCAAACCGGATTCCGGGAAGTCCGCCCGAAACAGAGATAACGCAAACGCGGGAGAAAGGAATATTGCTTGCGATGCGCCGATGCTCTGGAAGGCGCATTGAGCGAAAGACAAAAAATGCGGACGGGTTTTGGCCGTCCACATTTTATCAGATGTCATGCGTTTTGAAAAGTGGGGCGTTAAACTCCGTCGATTCTCCGCACCCTCCCCCTCGGGGATCAACGGGGCCGAGGCCCCTTGGTCGGTTGAGGAAGGGATTCTTAAGGGGAACCCGATCGAAAGGGTTCCTCTTAAGCGCCTCTTTGGTGACTTTCTTGGCGCAAAGAAAGTCACATCGTCCCCGGCTCTTCTGGATCAAGCCTCGAGCGCGCCGCGCGGGCAGTCGTACTGCTCGCTCCGTGTGCGTTTAAACAGGCAGCGCTGCGGCGCTGTCTTGGTTTAGCCGCCCACTGTGCTCACTGTACTCCTTGCGCGTCGACGAGGCTCTTCGATGTCAAGCCTCGAGCGCGCCGCGCGGGCAGTCGTACTGCTCGCTCCGTGTGCGTTTAAACAGTCAGCGCTGCGGCGCTGTCTTGGTTTAGCCGCCCACTGCGCTCACTGTACTCCTTGCGCGTCGACGAGGCTCTTCGTTTCTAATCACTCATGTCCACTTCCATGCCGTCGTATGCCACGCCGATGCCATACAATCTCATGCGCTCCTCAAGCGCCCGGTGCAAAAGCCCGGCCGTGTGGGAGAAATGCGTGGCCCAGTAGCGGGTGCGCGCGGTGGCGCACTTGAGCTGATACAGACGCCGCTTGACCGTGACATTGTCCTCCAGCGTCATATGGTTGGGCGTGTCCGAATGTACCGGATTGGTGCAGTCCATGCTCACCATGTCGATGGGGCGGCCGTCCAGATAGTCCCACGTCTCCTCCGGGAAAAAACCGGTGTCATTGGCGTAGAGCAAGGTCTTGTCGCCCTTTTGAATCAAATAGATGTATGCGCCCGGGCAGTGCCGCGCCTTGAGCGGCGTGATGACATACGGCCCGACCTCGGTCGGCGTAAACAGGGACAGCGTGACGTATTCAAAGTGATCTTCCAGCCGGGACACCTCACCCCGCCCGAGACAAACGGTCAACCGCTTGCGCACCTCTTCGCTGCCGTAGATCATCAGCTTGTACTGGTCGGAGGACAGGCTGTAGGGGTGGCGCAGATTGGCCAGCTCCTCGGCGTAGAAGTGATCGGCGTGCGCGTGCGTCACCACCAAATACTTGAGCGCGCCCATGTTGAGCTTCCACTCGGTGGCGGCGGCCAGCAAATCGGGCGACAGGTCAATGAGCAGCTCGTTGTCGATCAGCATCGACGTGCGCCGGCGCACATTGCGGCCCCCGCTGACACGCGCCTCCTGACAGGCCTCGCATTGGCAAAAGATAGCCGGAAAACCCTCGGCCGCGCCGGTGCCTAAATAACGGATATGCATAGCGGACTCACCCCAAACCAAAAATAGACGTGCCTATGGACAAACGCGGAGAGGCCAGGGAATTGACCAGGCAGAGAATCCACATTTGTCCTATATTATCTTATCGCTCACGCGGCGGTTTGTCAATGCGCGGCGAAGGATGTAGCCGCCCGCAAAACCTGTCGAAAGGATTACAATTTGTAATGCTTTTGTAAATCATTGTTTCTTGTGATTGCGCGCGTCTCTCCATATAATAGTGTTGAAAATTGGGCGAACTTGTCCGAAAAGGCAACAGAAGAGCCGAGTCCGGGCATACCATCGATTTGAATTAACTATGAGGTGAGAGACGATGAACGCGTGGAAATGGCGGGGCGTGATTGTGTTGCTGCTCGTCGCGGTGTTATCCGGTTGCGGCACCGAGGCCGAGCCGCCGGTGAGCCCGGAGGGCACGCCGCCGGCAGAGCAAAGCGTCTCCCCGACGCCCACGCCCACGCCGCCGCCGTCGGCAACACCCTCTGAAACGCCATCGCCCGAAGTGACGCCTGAACCCACGCCGGTCAAACTGGTCGAATATGCCGAACCGGTCGATCACCTGTTCTTTCATCCGCTGTTGGCCTATCCCGAGCGCGCCTTTGACGGGGAGTGGAACGAGGAGGGTCTGGACGACTGGTTTGTCACGGTGCCCGAGTATCAGAAAATACTGCAAAGCCTCTACGACAAGGGCTTCGTGCTGGTCGACATCAACGAGTGTTTTGAAGAGGAAACCGGCGACGACGGGAAGCCCTTCATGCGCGGCAAGACACTGCTCGTACCCGAAGGGAAAAAGCCCATCGTCCTGTCGTTTGACGATGTCAATTATTATGAGTACATGCGGAAAGACGGCACCATCACCCGTCTGGTGCTGGACACAAACGGTCAAGTCGTCGACGAATCGGTCGACGCTAACGGTCAAATCATATTCAGCCGCGAGCGCGACATTGTCACCATTCTCGACGCCTTTGTCGAAGCGCACCCCGACTTCTCGATCAACGGAGCCAAGGGCGTTTTGGGGTTGACCGGATATGAGGGCATTTTGGGCTACCGGACGCACAGGGAAAGCCCCAACCGTCAGGCCGAAATCGAGGCGGTGAAGCCGGTGGTCGCGCGGCTGAAGGAAACCGGCTGGGTGTTCGCTTCTCATTCATACGGGCACCCGCATATGGACGCCATCAGCGACGCGAAGGTGGCCGAGGACACAAAGAAGTGGAAAAACGAGGTTGAGCCGTTGGTGGGCGCGACTCAGGTGCTGATTTACCCCTACGGCGGTGCCGTTCCGGCCGACAGCCCCAAAATGAAAACGCTGGTCGACGCGGGCTTCCGGGTGCTTTGTCCGGTGGGCATCGAGGCCTATTATCAGAAGCAGGCGCCCGGCGTCATTTCAATGGATCGCCGCCACGCCGACGGCATCACCCTGCGGCACCAGCGCAAACGCTACCTCGACCTCTACGACGCACTGGACGTCATCGACTTGGCGGCGCGACCCGACCGCCCGGTTGACTTCACCATACAATAAAATAACCGGGCGCGTTGCAGAGTGTGCGGCTCTGCAACGCGCCCTTTTTCTCACGTCATGCGGTTCCCGTCGACCAGCGACTGCACATAGCTCTGCATATCGCGTTTGGAACGGACGGCGTGCGTGCCGCTGATGAAGGCCTGCCGTTTCTCGTCGGCCATCGCCTCAAAGCGATTGAGCGCGTCCGGATTTTGTGCCAGCGCCATGCTCAGCCCCATGGGCAGTTCCGAGCGCGGCTGCCCGATCGCATCAATAGACAATCCGATCATCTCCCTTTCCCTAAAACATTGGTGTGCCCTTAGTTTGGCGTGAGGAAGTTCGGAATATTCAGGCTCTCGCAGGCACGGCATCGTGTGCCCGTACAGGCCATCACCGAATAGGGATATTAGGCGCACGCCCGGTACTCGCTTCCTTGAAACCCTTTGGCCTTACCGTCTCGGTGGCCGTGCATCAACCGGCCAAGCCCGGATGACAGCGTTTGCGCCAAAGCCGTTCACGCACAAGGTTAGCTTCGCTTCCCCAAACGATTCTTTGGGTACTTTCTCATCGTGGAGAAAGTACCATCCTCCGTCGTTCCTGGCAGAACGGCCACCGCGGAGATGTAACGTCCTCCGTCCCGCGCGGAGCGCGTTCAATTGTCACAAAGCAAAAAAACATCATCCCAACCCACCAAAAATGCAATTTCTCCCGCCAAAACATTTGACAAATTGTCAAACTGCTGTATAATAAAAAAGCTGTCCCGAAGAATCGGGGCACATATCCTTGCTCCCGTCGCACAAACCGGAAAACACCGGCCGAACGGGGGCCATAGTCCAAAAGGAGGTGCAGCAACTGTGAAGAAGTATGAGTCCATCTACATCCTTCGTCCCGAACTGGGCGAGGAGGAGACCGCCGCGCTGGTGACCAAGTTCAAAGATTTGGTCGAGGAGCACGGTACCATGACCGAGCTGGACGAGTGGGGCAAGCGCCGTCTCGCCTATCTCATCCAAAAGCAGGCCGAAGGCTATTATGTCCGCATGGTCTTTGAAGCTCCGGTCGATTTCCCGGCCGAGCTCGACCGCATTTACAACATCACCGAAGGCGTGATGCGCAGCCTGATCATTGCGATCGAAGAATAGAGAAACGCGGATGATCATGGTTTACCGAGGAGGGTGCGGACATGCTGAATAAAGCCATCCTGATGGGGCGTCTGACGCGCGACCCCGAACTGCGGCACACGCAGTCCAACATTCCCGTAGCGTCCTTCTCCCTGGCGGTCGAGCGTGATTTCGCGTCGCGCGCGGCGGCGTCCGACGGACAGCGCCAGCGGGAGACCGATTTTTTTGACATCGTGGCCTGGCGCGGCACCGCCGAGTTTGTCTCGAAGTATTTTGTCAAGGGACAGCTGGTGGCGGTCTGCGGACGGCTGCAGCAGCGCAAATGGACCGACAAGGACGGCAACAACCGGATTTCGGTGGAAGTTATTGCCGACGAAGTTCATTTTGCCGAACGGAAAAACGCGTCGTCCGATGTAGACCCCGCGCCCTATCGCCCGGCGGGCGACTATGGCGCCCCCGCCGCTCCAGCGGTCGCGCCGGTTTCGGAATTCGCGGCGCTGGACGACGACGACGGCGAGTTGCCGTTTTAGAAACGAAGAGCCTCGTCTGGCCATAGGGGAAACAAGAAATTGCAGGGGCGGCTAAATCAAGAAAACGGCTCTTGCGCAACCGGTTTCTGTTTAGACACACCGGAGATGCTTATTTGCCCGGCCATGGCCAGCGCACGAGGCATGACAGAGAAAGCTTACCCCTAACATCTAAAAAAGGAGGCCATAATCATGGCTGTTGAACGCAACGGACGCGGCCGCAAGCGCCGCAAAGTATGTTCATTTTGTGTCGACCGTATCGAGCACATCGATTATAAAGACGCCGCGCGTATGCGCCGCTTTCTGTCCGAACGCGCCAAAATTCTGCCCCGGCGTATGACCGGCACCTGCGCCGGCCACCAGCGTGAACTGACCGAGGCCATCAAACGGGCCCGTCATCTGGCGCTGCTGCCCTACGTGACCGACTAAACGTGCTGTTTTGAACCGCCCGGTGTGAAAGCCCGGGCGGTTTTTTCGTCTGCAAAAAATGGATCTTCTGTAACGCCCAGCCCTCCGGCTTGACGATGTGGGGATACGGGTATATACTCGTCGGGAACGGCAGAATCTTGGCGTTTTGGGAACTGTGTCGGCTTTCTCGCCCTCAGCTGAGAGTCGTGTCTGTTTGCCGCCCGTGGGGCAAATTGGGAGACAAACAAAAAGCGCTTCGGAGAAAGGACATGGAAAAGCGATGAGCGATATGCATGAGACTGTGGAGAATCCGCGCCTGATTGCCGCCGTGGAGGCGTTTTTCCAAGAGCCCGGCCGGGAAAACGAACAAAGAATTGAAGCAGAAATCCAGGAAGCACGATACTTGGTGCCGACGCGCCTCGAGCCCGACGGGATCCGGCGCGAGCCGGTTCAAGTGGAAGAAGAGGGCGTGCTTCGACTGGCGGCGTTTACCGATTTGCGCATGCTCAGGGCGTGGCAATCCAACGCGGAGGAAACGCCGCTGACACTAACCATGCACGAGCTGGCGGATTTGTGCCTCCGCGAGGAGACGGCGACCGACGGGTTTTTGCTGAATCCGGGTACGCACAATCTTCCGGTGCCCGGTCAGGCGCTGGCCAAAATGGCCGGTCAGGTCAACACATATACGCTGGATAAAAAGGCTGAGGTGCTGTTAACCGAGCCGGTTCCATTCCCGCAGGCGCTGGCTGACGCCATTAAGAAAAGAGTGAAGAAGCTCAAGGCGGTTAAGAAGGTATGGATGCTCAAAATGTCGCGCAGCGGCGAGGAGAGTTACCTGGTCGTTCTGGAGTTTGAAGGCGACCGCGACACGGTCATCGACGCCATCGGCAAGGCCGCCATGCCGCAACTGCGCAGCGGTGAGTTTGTCGATATTGTATCCAGCGGCAGCCGTTTTGGGCGCAATGCCGTTCGCGGTAAAGCGCCGTTTTACAAAAGAGGATGGTTCCGATAGAAGAGCCGAGTCGACGCGCAGGGAGTACAGTGAGCGCAGTGGGCGGCAAAACCAGGGCGGCGCCGCAGCGGTGGCCGTATAGACACCCACAGAGCGAACAGTACGACTGCCCGCGCGACGTGCACGAGGCTTGACAAAAACGAAGAGCCGAGTCGACGCGCAGGGAGTACAGAGAGCGCAGCTGACAGAACAGCGGACGCGCTGAAGCGGGCCAACGGCACAAAAACGCCGGTTGCCCGCTTTTTTTACGCGTTTCGATCAGCATCGGTGTGACGAACAAATGAACATTGGGTGACTGGAGCGTGAAATCACGATCGGCCAATGCCTGCGCGGTGTGCCCCGAAAAGGGGATTGGGCGGGGAAAGTAGCAAAAGAGGCGGAATTTCGAAAGGTCGGTCAAGAAAACGGGGGAGAGGGTGTGATTTTCTCCGAATATCGAACCACTCTTTACAAAACACAGGGAAACATGTATAATAAATATGGGCAAAATGTTGCTATCTTTGTGAAATTTTCTGAAACTCCGCCTCTGCGGAGTGACGGAATATGGCGCCGGGTTTTTGGCGCCGCGGTGCTGTTTTTGCGTCGAAAAAGAAAACCCGGGAGGCAACGTACTCTCGGCGTTCTCTTTTTGCTCTTACGCCCCCCCCATTGAGTCGGCGCTTCTGCGTGGCTCAATGCCAAAAAGTTGCGTTAGGCGGTGAGGCCAGGCGATCGAGTGTTCGGGTGTCCGCTGGATCCAGCGCGGAAAGAAAACCTCAGTTTCAATCGGGCGGACGTCTCCGATTGAGCGGAGGGATCCTTGCCCGCGCCTTTCTTGTCCGCGGCTTGCGGAAACGGAGTACCCTTCGCTGCGACGCTCCTTGTGAAGCGCAAAACTTGGTAAATGATGAATAAATCGACGCGGCAGCACAGCGAGAATTTTTGCGCACGGACAAGGCGCAAATACGCAGGAATGCTTTGTGCCTTTCTTGGAAGAGCCGAGTCGGCCCATAGGGGAATAAGAAATCGCAGAGCCTGAAAACTAAGAAAGCGGCTCTTGCGCAACCGGTTTCTGTTTTCGGGATCGGAGATGGCTTATTTCATCGGCCATGGGCCGCGCTTGAGGCTTGACAAGTTTTTGCAACGAAGTCAGGGCGTAAAAAGGCCGTTGTGATGTTGTGGCGTATTTGTTCGGCATTTACCTGGCCCCATTCCAAATGAGAAAGGAAAGGTATCCACATGAAATCAACCTCATCCAAGGTAACCCGCCATTTGGCCAAGCTGTTGGTATTTGTGTTCATTGTGAGCATTCTGCCGGCCGGCCTGCTCTCCTTCCCGGCGGCGGCCGCCAACGACACCATCTCCAACTCCCAGTTCTCCGTCGTCGTCGGCGATTTGGGCCAGATCCGTGAAATGTATCTGACCAGCAACCGTACCTCTTATGGCACCAGCACGCTGGACGCCAACCTCAACTTTATGCTGCCCTACAACTACGGCAGCCGGCAGACAAGCGCGGCTCACCAGTACACGGGCGAGCTTATCTTCTCCACCCGCAGCGCCACCACAAAGGCGGGACTTACGGGCGCCTTTGACGAGCAGGATACCAATAAAACGCTGGCGCAGGGCACCTCCAAAACCGCCAACACGGCGACGCTGACCGGCATGGGCAGCTACTACAGCAAAACAACCACAGCGGGAGCGGGCGGCAAGGTCGTCAACAAATTCATCGGCGGCGCTGTGACCGGAACCTCCAGAGTCATGCGCGGCTACGACGTCACGTCGACCTTCGATATGGCCACCGAAGACGGTTCCATCCTCTGGACCGTCGAGATCGAAAACAAAAGTGACCGTTACATTGAGTTCGGCGACGTGGGCATCCCCCTGTCGTGGAACGACGGTTACACCGGAGACTCCACAGCCGTTTACACCACCAGACTCAGCACGCACTCCCACGCCGGCGTGGACAGCGGATATGTCTACGGCATCCGCGCCAGCGGCGAAGGTGACTATGTCATGTTTGCCCCCGTGCCCGAGAGCGGCGCACGCATCGAATATGTGGATCAGTGGTTCAGAACCTTCCAGGGGATGACCGGCGAGCGCAACGACACTGCGTTCTACGACTGGGCACATGACGTCAGCAGCTGGCAGGCCGGCCTGCGCGTGTATTATGTCCATTCCAAGGCCATCAAGAAAACCGGCGCCGGCTACCACATGGACAACACCAGCCTCATTCTGAACCCCGGCACGGGAGAAAATGCCGCCGCCGACGGCAGCAACAAAAAGACATATCAGTTTAAGTTTATGGCCGTGCGTACCGGTGACAACCAGCCCGGCACCGCCACCGACTCCTTTAACCTCAACCACAAAATCAACAACAACGCCACCCGCGCGCTTGAGACCACCGATAACCTGCGCGCCAACCTATACAAGAACAACATGATCGACGTTGTGGCGGTGCCCAGCTTCCAGACCGCCATCAACATGCCGACCAAGATGGATCTTCACTACAACAAAGACAAGATCCGCAACGTGACGCCCAGAATCCTCTGCGTACACCAGGAACAGTGCACCAACACCGACGCGGATCACGTGCATGGCCGCGACTGCGACTACAACGACCCCTGGGCCAGCACCCACATCCCCATTGTGAATACATCCGGATCCAATGTCAGCCAGAGCAACAACCGCGGCTATCGCGGCGTACATAACGCGGCGGCCAACGCGGCTTACAACAAGAGCGTCACCCTGAACACCGACAAGAGCGCCGACGGCTTCTTCCAGGTGGACGGCGAATGGCATCAGGTCTATGATCTGACCTTCGGCTGCATCGGCAACAACAGTGTCCGCGTGGACTACCAGTTGCTGGTGGACGGCGTGTGGGTGAACAAATGGACGCAGGTTGAGTTCAACGTTCTGGCCGAGTTGGGCGACATCATCTCTGCCCACGCCGCCTATACCAATAGCATCCAGGTCAAAACCAGTACTTATACGGGCCTGTATCTGGACAGTGACCTTCATGTCGGCGCGCGCACCGGTCGCGCCAACTGGGGCGACGACTGGAGCCACCCCCACTTCACCATGATGGCCACGAAAAACCTCCTCATGCCCAATGTGGAAGAAATTAAGGGTATTGAGAGCTATGCGACATACGCCGCGAACAACTTGATCAACTCAAGCTTCCGCGTCAACAATTGGCTGGCCAGCGGCGCGGGCGGACGTACCTTCACCGAACTCACCTGTGCCCTAGGCTTCTTCAATATGTACCGCGTCCAGAAAGCCTACCCCGAACTGATGACCTATGCGCGTGACCGCAACTGGTACCTCGAGGAAGCGCGCGCGATCATGATGAACGCCGGCATGACGGCCTCCAACTGGGGCAAATACGGCGAGCAGCAGGTCGTCGACGTCTATGAGGCCCTGAAGGCCGAAAGAGCGCTGGATCCCACCAGCTTTACCCAAGCGCAGATCGACGCGTTCTATACCCTCTGGATTGTCAACAGAGGCGTTTATCTGGCCTCCAGCATCCGCTATCCCTATGCCTCCGAGTTCCCGTTTGACAACACCGGCGAAGAAGGCGCGTATGCCTGGCCGCAGGCGCTGGTGAAATACAACGCCGGCACGGCGGCGCAGCGCACAACAGCCAAAGCCAAAATGACGGCTGTCGACCTGACCACCCGCGCCAAACGCGGCTTGCAGCCCAACTGGTTCGACTACGGCAACACCCAGTTCCTCGGCGGCGAGAGCTGGTGGAACTTCCAGTACACCGCTTCCCTCGGCGGCTCGGTCATGGACGACTATCTGCGTTATCAGAACGGGATCAACGGATATACCGCCACCGAGCGTGCGTTGGCCAACCGCGTCAACTATGCGGCCAAGATTTCCAACTTCAACAGCATCAACATGGGTCAGATCATCGGCCCGCGCCCCGGCACTGCGACCACTGATATCAACAACTACGGCGCCATGGCCTTCCGCTTCATGAAGGGCAAGGGCGGCCGCGGCGACCAGTACTCCAACGGCTACACCGGAACAACCGGAAACGGCTTCGCGAGCAACGTCAGCTTCAACGGCTGGTACTCGTTCTCGGGTGAGTCCGACGAAGGCGTTTACGGTTCCTTGCTCAGAATCAGCACCGACGTGGCGACCGACCCGGTCTTTGGCCTGTTCGCCTACGGCGGAACGGTTTCGAAAGCCGACGACGTCTACACCGTTACACCCAAGGACGGCGTTCGCAAGCGCATCAATTTCCTCGATGAGATGCTGTATGTCGAGCTTTCGCGTGACTGCATCAACACCGCCACGGTCAAAGCGGACGCCAGCAGCTTGGCGTTCAACCTGAAAAACGAAACCGAAACCGCTCACGACATGAGCATTGAGCTCTACGGTCTGAAGAACGGTTTCTACAATGTGTTGGTTGACGGCACGCAGCAGGGCATGTTCCTCGTCGAGGGTGGCATCGGCACGGCGAACGCCTCGCTGACCAACGCCGCCACAGCCAATGTTGTCGTTGAAGCGACCACCAGCGAAGACGGCAGCCCCACAGCCTTTGCCACCGCCGCTGCGGCCAGAGGCAAACTGGAAGCCACCATCGAGTTCAATCTCAACGGCTATGGCAGCGACAACTCCGGCACCGGCGGCGCGCTGAGCTATGCCTGGTCGGTCGTCTCGGCTCCTGCCGGCGGCACCCTGACCTTCGCCAGCAGCAACACCAAAGATACCAAAGCCACAGGTACCGTTGCGGGCGCCTATGTTGTCCGCTTGACGGTTGCTCAGGGAGAGCTTTCCGGCACCTATGACCTGGCGCTCAACCTGATAGAGCCCCCCGCGAGAGTGGCTCCTACAATTATCTCCGCCACCGCGACCAAAGACTCCCTGAGACCCAACATACAGAAGCTGGCCGTCGCGGCAACGACCGATCCCATCTACAAACCCGAAATCACATACGCGTGGACCTTGACATCCAAACCCAATGGCGCGGACGCCGCTGTCATTGGCAACGCGAATCAAGAAAACGCCAAATTGCTGACGCCTGTGGCCGGCACCTACGTTGTGACCGTCACGGCGAGCGGCAACGGGCTGTCCAGCGAAAGAGACATCACCATCAATGTGGTCGGGACCTTCTCTCTGGATTCGGTGAGCTTTACCATCGACGACGCTCAGTTCGCCCAGAGAGTAATCACGGAGAAGGGCACCGCGCCCACCTTGCCCGCCACCGCAGAGGTGATCCTCCCCAACGGAACCATCGCGACGCGTAATGTCACATGGAACACCGTGCTCGCTTCGGCCTACAACAAGGGCGGCCCGTTCAAAGTGACCGGCACGACCACGACCGACAACGTCAAAGTTGCCGTCGTCGTGATCGGTGTCGACGTCCCCTCACAGAACTTCGCCAACGTGAACGGAACCAGAGTGCCCGATCTGAACTGGTCGGTCGGACCCACAAGCACGGCCGCGAATTCACGCGCCGCGTTGCGGGCCAACACCATCGGAACCACCGGCACATCCTGGCCGGGCGATACCGCTTGCTATCAGACCTGGGGCAATTCGGGCATCCCGAACGGATACTTGGAGTACACCTGGTCCGGTGAGCCGATCCTGATGAATGAGACAAGGATTTGGTCCGGCAAGGAGAGCGGCGGTACGGCCAGCAATGACATCAACACCACCAGCAATCTGGCCAACTTCCGGACGATCCTGACCGGCCTGGAAGTGCGCCTCGCCGACGGCACATGGGTTGATGCGGGCATCTATTCGAGTTACTACGCCCTCAACAACAACGCCGCCACAGCCACCGACACGACGGTCGCCCCCGCCACCACCAAAATCGGAAGCACCGGCAACGGCGCTTACATCGTGGGCACAGACCTCCTGGCGTATGAAAGATTTGTCGTGGTTCAGTTTGAGCCCAACTACATCACCGGCATGAGAATGTACGTTAAAGCCAATCCCAAGAACGTCGGCGCGTTTATCATTCAGCGCTGGCAGGCCAGAGGCTACACCACCACCATCGACGCCTTTGATACGGCCGCTCTTGGGGCGAAGATCGCCCAGGCCGAGGCGCTGAACGAACTCGATTACACCACCGCCTCTTGGGCCGCACTGCAGGCCGAATTGGCCATCGCCAATGGTCTGCTGGCCGCGGCCGAGTCACAGACGCAGATTGACAACGAAGTCATCGCGCTACAGGCCGCTATCGACGCGCTGGCGCCCTATGTCGGCGTCAACAAAGCGCAGCTGGCCGCCGCCATCGAAGCCTATGGCGCGCTGGTCGAAAGCGCCTACACCCCGCTGTCCTGGCTCCCCGTGGCCACAGCTTACGCCGCGGCTGTCGTTGTCAATGAGAACAGAGACGCCACGCAGGCTGAGGTCAACACCGCCACAGGCGCGCTCACCACGGCAATCGCCGAGCTGGTCGCCATGCCGGCCGCGCCTTCCATCACCGCCTCCACCGTGCCGGCACTGATCGGCAAGGGCATTGACACCACCCTGGGCGTCACCGCCACAACGACCTCCGGCGCCGCCCTCACCTACGCCTGGACGGTTTCCCCGGTCATTGCTGGCAACACCGTCACCGGCGCGAACACCGCCGCCCCGACGGTCAACTTCGGCAACTACGGCACTTACAGGATCAGTGTCGTCGTCACCGACATCTACAACCAGACCGCCACGCAGACCTGGACGGTCGCCATCGGCGATCAGACCGGCTCGGGCAACCCGATCGATATGAGCCAAGCAGCAACCTACACCTCCGCGCTGGGCAACGTGGCGCCGCTGGGCACTGCGTATGTTACCGGCACCACAAACCAGTGGCAGGATCAGCCCGACGAAGAGGGCAAGGGCGGCTCGGCCGTGAGAATCAACGACGGCTTGCTGCACACCGGCGGTGTCCACGCCGGCTCCTGGAACGCCTATGGCATGGCTTCGGGAGACATCTCGAATATCGACATCCGCTGG
>JAVBPF010000020.1:0-16372 GCA_031549735.1 Oscillospiraceae bacterium | reverse complement strand
GGAAGACGGCACCTACCACCTGCCCAAGGCCAAGAAGATCATGACCCGTCAGCAGATGGTCAAGATGTGGAAAAACTTCGCGTCCAAGTATCCCATCATCAGCCTCGAAGACGGCATGGGCGAAGAGGACTGGGAAGGCTGGAAGATGATGACCGACGAGCTCGGCGACAAAATCCAGCTGGTCGGCGACGATCTGTTCGTCACCAACGTGGAGCGTTTGTCCAAGGGCATTGACATGGGGGTGACCAACTCCATCCTGATCAAGGTCAACCAGATCGGCAGCCTGACCGAGACGCTCGACGCCATCCAGATGGCCAACCGCGCCGGTTACACCGCCGTTATCTCCCACCGCTCGGGCGAGACCGAGGACGCCACCATCGCCGACATCGCCGTTGCCGTGAACGCCGGACAAATCAAGACCGGCGCGCCCTCCCGCTCCGACCGCGTGGCCAAGTACAATCAGCTGCTCCGCATTGAAGAAGAACTGAGCGATACCGCGCAGTATCTTGGCCGCGGCGCCTGGTTCAACCTGCCCAAACCCGAATAAGATGCCTGAATGAGAGCGAGGGGATCCGTAAAGCCGGATCCCCTTTTTTGTTGCCTCACGGCACGCTTTGTGATACACTATGCTGGTAAAATTGTGCGGTAAACCGAGGGGGATCCGAAGATGCCCGAAAAGCGGGACTTTTATGAAATTTTAGGCGTAAATCGAAACGCCGGAGACGACGAAATCAAAAAAGCCTATCGCGCCAAGGCCAAGACCTGCCACCCCGATCTGCATCCGGGGGACAAGGAGGCCGAGTCGCGGTTCAAGGAACTCAGCGAAGCGTATGAGGTGCTGTCCGATCAAAACAACCGGGCGCGCTACGATCAGTTCGGACATGCCGGCTTCGACCAGACGGCGGGCGCCGGGTCCTATGGCGGCGGCGGGTTTGGTGGATTTGGCGATTTTGATTTAGGCAGTATTTTTGAATCATTTTTTGGCGGCGGGTTTGGCGGAGCAACGCGCAGAACCGGGCCGCAGCGGGGCGAATCCATTCACTTTCATCTGACGCTTTCCTTCGAGGAGGCGGCTTTCGGCTGCGAAAAGAAATTGGAATTCAACCGTGTCGAGAACTGCGAACACTGTAAGGGCAACGGGACGGCCGACGGCTCTCAGCCCGACAGCTGCCCGACCTGCGGCGGCTCGGGACAGGTGCGCACCACACGCCGCACCCCGATGGGCGCCATGTCGACCATGTCGGAGTGTACGACCTGCCACGGACGCGGCCGCGTGGTCAGCCATCCCTGTGCCAATTGCGGCGGAACGGGGCTGGCGCGCAACAAAGCGACGTTGAGCATCAAAGTGCCGGCCGGCATCGACCATGGACAGACCATCTCGCTGCGCGGCCAGGGTCACGGCGGCAAGTATGGCGGCCCGGCCGGTGATGTGCTGGTTGAAATCAGCGTGCGCCCGCATCCGATTTTTGTCCGCGACCGGACCTCGGTGCACTGCGATATGCCGGTGACCATGGTGCAGGCCGCGCTTGGAGCCGAACTCGAAGTGCCGACGCTGGACGGCCGTGCCATGTACACCATCCCCGAGGGCACACAGCACGGAACGGTTTTCCGCTTAAAGGGCAAGGGGATTCCGGTGCTCAATGGCAAGTCGCGCGGGGATCAGTACATTCATGTCATTGTCGAGACGCCCAAAAACTTGAACAAGAAGCAAAAGGCCGTGCTGCGGGAGTTCGGCGAGATGCTGGGCGACATGAACCACCCTCAGGCCAAAGGCTTCCGGG
This sequence comes from Oscillospiraceae bacterium, assembly GCA_031549735.1. GTDB lineage: Bacteria > Bacillota > Clostridia > Oscillospirales > UBA929 > JAVBPF01. Next base: position 14,591 of record JAVBPF010000020.1, on the reverse strand, counting down.
ATAAAACGAAATGAATAACGCCTCCGTTTACAGAGGCGTTCAGTGTTGCGCTCATCGTTGCACATATGGGGAGGGGTAAGACTTGCTTCAGGACATCGCCGACTTCTTTGTGTACCTGTGGAAGGAAATCGTTGAGGCCTTCTCGAACATGAACCTGTTTGCGCTGATTTGGCCCATACTGCTGATCGCCGGCGTCATCTTCTTTTTTGTGCGCTATCGGCGAATGGTAAGGGTTAAGCCCGACTCACTGGAATGGGTCGAATATCTGAAAAAGCCGCGTCTCCAGATGACGGCTGGATATGGTCGCCTGAGCCGAGCCGATGTCATCCCGATGATCGCGCTGACCCTGATCTATGGCGCCCTGGCGCTTCTGATCGCGCCGGGGGAAAACACCGCGCCGCAGACCTTCTGGCACGCAACCGCCGAGCAGCCGTCCATTACGCTGGATTTGGGAGAGGAGCGGCAAATCAACGCCGTTTTGTACTATACCGGCCATGGGCACAAGGATTGGAAGCTGGAATTCTCCGAAGACGGCGAAAGCTGGCGTGAGCAGCCGTCCATGCATCAGACGCACGCCGAACAGTTCAAGTGGAAATTCGCCGAATTGGAAGACAATACGTTTCAGGACACACGCTACGTGCGCATCACATCGCAGAGCCCTCCGATGACGTTGGGTGAGGTCGCGTTTTCCGGGTGGGTTGACGGGCAGTCCATTAAGCTTCCCACGGCCGGGGTGACCTCCGTTTCGGAAGGGGCATCGGTGCTGTTTGACGAGCAAAAACTGATCCCCAATCGTCCGACGCCCCAGAATGGCATGATTTTCGACGAGATCTACCACGGCCGCACGGCCTACGAGCATATCAACGACATCTATCCTTATGAAACCACGCACCCGCCGCTGGGTAAGCTCATCATCTCGCTGGGCATCCGCATTTTCGGGATGACGCCCTTTGGCTGGCGCTTCATGGGTATCCTGTTTGGGATTCTGATGATTCCGGTGATGTATCTTCTGCTGAAAAGCATTTTTAAGAAGACCAACATCGCCTTCTTGGGCACAACGCTGCTTGCCTTTGAATCCATGCACTTCACACAGACCCGGCTGAGCACCATCGATACCTATGTGGTATTTTTCATCATGCTGATGTATTTGTTCATGTACAGGTACATCTCCTCCGGCTACGACACGCCGCTGAAGAAAACCGTGTGGCCGTTGGCTTTGTGCGGACTGTCATGGGGACTGGCGATGTCCTCCAAGTGGACGGCATTTTACGCGGCCATCGGATTGGTGGTTCTCTATGTCGTCTATCTGGTCAAGCGTGGCCGCTGGCAGAAGGAGCAGGGACAGAGCCGGGAGTTTAAGCGCTTCCTGTGGGGGGCACTGGGGCTGTCGGTTGTGTTCTTCGTGCTCATCCCCGGCGTGATCTACACCTTGTGCTATATTCCCTATGTCACATCTTCCCATGACCAGTCGCTGACGCTGGGTAACCTGCTGAACCAAATGTGGAACAACCAGGAGTCCATGTATAAGTACCACGGGCGTGTGCATGACACACACGCGTATATGTCCCGTTGGTACATGTGGATTTTTGATGTGCGCCCCATACTGTACTACAATTACTATAATGAGGGGCAGCGCCAGCTGGTGGCCGCGTTCACCAATCCGCTCATCACGCTGGGCGGCCTGTTCGCGTTCTTCGCGACCTTCCTTAGCTTCCTGCAGCGCCGCGGCAAGGTGGCTCTGTTCCTGGTGGTCGGCTATCTGGCGCAGCTGGTGCCCTGGATGTTCATTTCGCGGATCCAGTTTGCCTATCACTATTTCGCCTCGATGATTTTCCTAATTCTGATGCTGTGTTATGTATTCAACGAGATGTTTGAGCGATCCAAGAAGGGGCGCGGTTGGGTCTACGGCTTTGTCGGCGCGTCTGTGGTGCTGTTCTTGATGTTCCTGCCGATTGAGGCGGGGCTTAAGATGCCCGACTGGTACTCGTCCATTTTCTTGCGGTGGCTTCCGTCGTGGCCTTTCTGACCGGTGCGGGTACAGTCCCGCTTGTAGATTCCCACGTCCACAGCCGCTATTCGGAGGATGGGCAGTCCTCCTTGGCCGAACTGGCCGAGGGGGCGATCCATCGCGGGTTGTCCGCGTTCTGCCTCACCGACCACTTCGACAGTGTGTCCGAATATGACGTGGTGGCGCAGAAGCGTGAGTTTGAATTGACCCGTGAGGACTTCCGGGGCAAACTCACACTGCTGCGCGGTGTGGAACTGGGTGAAGCCATTCTGGTACCGGAACGGGCGGCGTGGCTGTTGGATCATGAATCCTTTGACTTTGTGCTGGGCTCGCATCACCACGTCCGCGGCCAGCAGGATTTCTATTATTTGCGACCCAAATGCGTGGACGAGTGCCGGACGGTCATCGGGCAATATGTCGCGGAATTGGCCGAAGTGGTGGACGACGGCCGGTTCGATGTGCTGGCGCACCTCACCTACCCGCTCAGATACATGGTATACCGTACCGGGCTGGCGGTGGATTTCTCGCCGTGGCGCGATGCGCTGGAGGTTCTGTTCACCAAACTCGCATACGGAGGGAAGGGTCTGGAGCTCAATGTCTCCGGACTGCGAAAGCCCGAGCGTTTCACCCTGCCCGATCTTGACCTGCTCAAGTTATACCGCAAGTGCGGTGGGGAGATTGTCACGGTCGGCTCCGACGCGCATGTGGCCGCCGATGTGGGGCAGTGCATCGATGAGGGCTATGAACTGCTGCGTGAGGCCGGGTTCGGCTATGTCGCCTGTTATGTGGAACGCAAACCCCAAATGCTGAAATTGTAATGGTGTAAATGGATATGAGGAACCGAAAGAAAAATGTACATCTGTTCTTGCCGGTGGCTTGCTTGATGGTGCTGTTGGCCGGGTGCGCCACCGAAACACCGGAACCGACGACGGTGGTGTCTCCGCCTCCGGTGTCGGAAAGTTTCGACTCTCCCGCGCCCGTTTCGGAGTTGCCTGCGTCTCCGGTCGTGCCGTCGGATGACGCGGCTTGGGCCGAATACCCCGATACGCTGGACATCACCGAGTCGTACCGCTCTGAGGAGTACAGCACCGCATCGGGCGCGCTGCTCATGAACCTCTCAATCGCGGTACCCAGCGTGGAGACCGCCGGTTTTGAGGAGATTTCCGATTACTATCAGGATCTGGAGACCATGCTTTTTCAGACCGGCGAAGAGATGCGGGCGGATGCTGAAATCATGTACAGCGACAGTCAGGAACAACAGGGTCTGTTCCTTCCGTATTCGTTTACACACAACTATACGATCGAGCGCAACGGCGACGGCGTGCTCAGCGTGACCCGTGAGACGACGAGGTACACCGGCGGCATGCACGAGGACACAAGGATTGTCTGCGAGACCTTTGACCTGAGCACCGGACAGAGAATGCCTCTGTTCGATTGGTTTTCTGCGGACGAAGCAGAGGTGAAAGCCGCTTTGGCACACTGGATGACAACCGAGATGGACAAGGACCCTGATTCCTATTATGCCTTCCGCGAGGAGGAGCTGGCTGAAGCCATCGACCCGCTCAACTATGTCCGCACGCAGGAGGGACTCGCCCTCATTTTCGATCCCTACGTGTTGGGGCCATACACCACCGGCGTTGTGCGTTTTGACATCCCCGAAGAGGATTTGGCCGGACTATGGAAGTAGATTTGCAGAAAAACGACGAGGTCGTCGTCCGCGTAGAGGACTACAACAGCGAAGGCATGGGCGTGGCGCATTGCGAGGGGCGTGCGGTGTTTGTACCGCATACGGCGCGCGGCGATGCGGCGCGCGTTTTGTTGGTCAAGGCGCCGCCGCGCGGGCCGTTCTATGGCCGGCTTCTGGTGCTGGAAAGCCCATCGCCCCATCGCGTGACACCCGCCTGTCCGCTCTCCGAACAGTGCGGCGGCTGTGATTTTCAGCACATCACCTATGAGGAAGAGCTGCGCGCCAAACAGACGCGTGTTGAGGCCGCGATGGAGCGGGTGGCCGGCTTTGCGTGGCCGGTGGCCTCGGTGCATCCGGCGCCCGAGCTGTCGGCCTATCGCAACAAGGCGCTGTATCCGGTACGTGAGCGGGAAGGCCGTGTGTGTACCGGATTTTTTCGCGCCCGAAGCCACGATCTGGTGCCGATGGAACGGTGCCTGCTGCAGCATCCGGACGCCGACAGAGCGGCCGGCGCGTTGCGCGCTTTTATGGAGGACACCCATCTTTCAGCCTATGACGAGACCACCGGCCGGGGGCATGTGCGGCACCTTCTGGTGCGCCGGTCGGCCGATTCGGGGGAACTCTTAATCGTTCCGGTGACAACGACTCCGCTTAGACATCCGGAGCGGCTTGTTGAGGTGATCCGGCGCGTCTGCCCTCAAACGGCGGGCGTTGTCAACATTGTCAACAGCCGCCGCGACAATGTCATTCTGGACGGCAAGGAGACGGTGCTGTACGGTCAATCGTACCTCACCGAGCGGTTGTGCGGACTGTCGTTTCGCGTGTCGGCCCGGTCGTTCTTCCAGGTCAACACCGCGCAGGCCGAAACGCTCTATAAACAAGCGCTCGCTCTGAGAGAACACGACGCCGGTCTGCTACTCGATCTCTGCTGCGGTACCGGAAGCTCGACGCTCTGTCTGGCGGACGGCGCGCGGGAAGCCATCGGCCTTGACCTGAGCGGCGACGCCATTGAGGACGCCCGTGTCAACGCGTTGTCAAACGGGTTGGAGCATATCACCTTCCACTGCGCCGACATGGCCGACACCGAGCATGTACTCGGGGCGCGCCGACCGGACATCATCACGGTCGACCCGCCGCGCAAGGGCATGCATCCCGCCACGATCGACGCCATCGGGCGGCTGGCGCCCCGGCAGGTCGTCTACATCTCCTGCGACCCGGCCACCTTGGCGCGGGACGTCAAACAGCTGCTCGGGTTTGGATACCGGCCCGATGCTCTGCGCATGGTGGACATGTTCCCCCGGACGAGCAACGTCGAGTGTGTCGCCGCATTGCACCGTATGCGTTGACCGCTGCGGGGATTGCGGGATAGAATAAATTCAATGGAAAACGAAAAATCTCCCGCGTCGGTGCGTACCGATGCGGGAGATTTTTGATGAAAGCAAAGTTGGAATCCGGTGGATTAGAAAAGGCCGGACAGACCACCCAGAGCGTTGCCATAGCTGCTAACGGTGGAGCAGGCGGCGATGCAGGTGACGACGTAGATCATGGAGACCACGATGCCGACGATGGACATAATGAGACCGCCGACGGCCATGCCCGAAGGCTGACGGGCGGCATCCATCTGCTTCTTGCCGACGATACCCAGAATCAGACCGACCACACCGCAGGGCAAGCCGAGGAAGAAAAGCCACCAGCAGAAAACCAGCGAGACGATACCCAGTACCATCGAAGCGACGGCAGCGCCCTTGCCGGGAATTGCGGTGGGGACGGGGCCGTAGGCCGGCTGGCCATAGGGCGGGGGAACGGGCGCACCGTAAGCCGGCGGGGGATAAGCGCCCGGCTGCTGGTTGGGATCATAGGGGGGCGGGGGATTCTGACCGTTGTTGTAATCGTTCGGCGGTTGATAATCCATACTTTTTACCCACTTTCTATTATCAGGTCGCACCCAGTCGCGTGAACGTTACCGGTGTGCGTCCCGGATTACAGGACCTTGGACAAAAAACTCTTGAGACGTGCGTGGTGCGGATCAGAAAAAAACTCATCGGGTGGGCGTTCCTCCAGGATGAGACCCTCGTCCATGAACAATACCTTGGTGCCCACCTCGCGGGCAAAACCCATCTCGTGCGTGACCACCACCATGGTCATGCCATCATGGGCCAGTTCCTTCATGACCTCCAGCACCTCGCCCACCATTTCGGGATCCAGCGCCGAGGTCGGCTCATCAAACAGCATGATCTCCGGATTCATGGCCAGCGAGCGCACAATGGCGATGCGCTGCTTCTGACCGCCCGAGAGCATGGCCGGGTAGCTTTCAGCGCGATCCAGAAGACCGACGCGTGAGAGCAGCTCGTCGGCGCGCGCGTTGGCGGCCTCGCGTGACATCAACTTCAATTGTATGGGCGCCAACGTGATGTTTTTGCGTACCGTGAGATGGGGAAACAGGTTGAAGTGCTGGAACACCATGCCCATCTTTTGCCGAACACGGTCGACCGATACGCCTTTGCGGGTGATGTCCTCCCCGTCCAGCAGAATCTGGCCGGAGCTGGGCGTTTCGAGCAGGTTGAGACAACGGAGAAACGTACTCTTACCCGATCCTGAAGGCCCGACGACGACGATTTTTTCGCCCCGACCGATATGATAGTCTATGTCCCGCAGGACTTGATGAGCACCAAAAGACTTGCAGAGCTTCCTAACGTCGATCACTCTTACGCATCCTCCTTTCCAATCGCTTGAGAAGGGAGGTGAAGCCCCAAACCAACAGAAAGTAAACCAAGGCCACCGAAAGGAACGTCATGTACGGCGAGGCGGTGTCGGTTCGCACTTGTGTGCCCGCGAACATGAAATCCTTGATGGTGATAAACTGAACGACCGAGGTTTCCTTCAGCAGCGTGATGAACTCGTTGCCCAGCGCCGGAAGAACGTTTTTGATGGCCTGCGGCAGGACAATGAGGCGCATGGTGGTAGCTTTGGAAAGACCAATCGACAGCCCGGCCTCGCGCTGCCCCACGTCGATGGACATAATGCCCGCGCGCACGATCTCGGCCATATAGGCGCCCGAGTTGATGGCAAAGGCGAAAATGCCGATCAACAACGCGCTGCTAATGTTCGTGAATACGATGTAGTACATGATGAAGAGCTGCACGACAATGGGCGTTCCGCGAAACAACGCCAGATAGATGACGCAGATGCGGTTGAGAATGCGAATGAGCAGACCGGGCTTTTCGTTTTGGTCGTGAGCAACCCGGACAATGGAGACCAGACTGCCGATCAGCGCGCCCAAAATGGTGGCGCTGATGGCGATGACAAGGGTCATCAACAGGCCGTTGAGAAACAGCTCATAACGGTTTTTCTCAATGAACGTCCGGTAGAATTCGTACGAAAGGGTATCCCAGAGGGGCCGCTGTGCCGCGAACAGGGACATGACAGAACCTCCCCTGGAGAGAATAAGACATCAGTCGGGGCGACCCTCGACGCCTTTGATCAGTGGTTGCCCAAGTAATCAGCGATTTCCTTGACTACGACGAATGCGAGATGACCCAGCTTTCAATGGTGCCGTCGCCTTTGAGACGGGCGACGACGCTGTTGATTTTCTCCAAAAGCGCTGCGTTTCCTTCCTTGCGAACGGCCACGCCATATTCCTCGGACGCGTTGGAGCCGTCGGCGTACTTCAGCTCGATGGCCTTGATGGAATCGTCCTCGGACGAGATCTTCTTGGCGACAAATTCGTCGATGATGACAGCGTCGAGCCGTCCGTTCTTCATATCCAAGGTGCCTTCAATGGCGCTGCGGTAGGTTTTGATTTCGCAGTCTTTTTCATAGAGGACACCGGCCTCCGTTCCCTCGTCCGGATCGGGCCCAGCTACCGCGTCGTCCATGACGAACTGTCCGGTGTAACCCAGAGGAGAACCGACGCGCTTGCCGGCCAAATCCTCCATCACCGCGATGGTCGAATCCTTGGGCAAAAGCAGATACTGTACCGAGCGGATGTAGGCATCGGAGAAATCGACCGATTCCTTGCGATCCTCGTTGATGGTGATGCCCGAAATGGCGATGTCGGCCTTGCCGGCGGCCAACGAGGAAATGATGCCGTCGAAGTCGGCGGTAACGAACTCAACGGTTACGCCCAGTTCCTTGGCGATGGCGTTGGCCAGATCGACGTCGACGCCGACGATTTCGGTGCCTTCGCCGCCATACTCAAAGGGCGGGAAGTTGGGATCGAGCGCAACAACAATTTTTCCGGCCGACTGTATACCGGCCAGTCTGTCGGACGAATTGCCGGAGCCGCAGCCGGTCAAAAGAGCGGCCAAAAGGACAAGGGCAAGCGTGAGCGCCGTTAATTTTTTCAATGATTTTCCCTCCGTTGTCGGTGATCATAGACTGTTGTTTGGACAGCCGGGGCCGACCCATAATCGCCCCGCATCAGTATACCACCCTTTTCTGGCTCTGTACAGCATAAAAAACGGAAAAGTTTATGGGATATATTGACTCTTCTCGCAATAACAGACGCCCGCAGGATTGTGCCTGCGGGCGTCTGAACATAAAAGAAAATTATCTTTTGCGCGCGTGTCTGCGTTTCAGACCGAAGCCGACCATGACAAGGCCCGATCCGAGAATGCCAAAGAACAGGACAACCGAGAACCCGCCGGTGTAGGGAAGCTCCGACTTGGGCGGGACGGAAGGATCGACGGGGTCGGTGCCGTCGGTCTGGGGTGGGACGCTGGGGTCAACATCTTCTATATCCTGTGAAGGGGAAGGGGAGGGGGAGGGCGAGGGCGAGGGATCCGCTGAAGGGGAGGGAGAGGGATCGGGTGATGTGATGTTTTCGATGATCGGGGTCGACCGGGTGCGTACGGCGATCACAGCATCCGTTGTGAAGAGCCCCACTTCCTCGTTGCCAAACTCACAATACAGGGCGCCCGTGACACGAACGGTCACGGTGCCGGGCGACACCCCGGTGAAATGGCCGTCATTGGTCAGTGTGATGACACCCGTATCGGCGGCGTTGGGGACAATCTCATAGGTGTAGGCGGCGCCGGCCGCGGCCGGCAGCATGCCGGGATCCAGCTGAAGGGTCTGCCCAACATAGACCGTTTGATCCGAGACCTGAATGGCGTATTTGGGCGTTTTGGTGACGCCGGAAAGCTGAATGTGCCGGATATCGCCGGGATCGAAGGCCAGCGTACCGGAGAGATTCACGCCGATACCCTCTCGCAGGATAACGCCCCAATTATCGCTCAGCATGCCCATCACAGAGGCGGTGAGCGCGGCCTTGATGACGGCCTTGTCGCTTTCATCGTAGTACGCCAGCTTGGAGGAGTCCGCCTTGCCATTGTTGTAGGGATCAATCAGAAGCCCGTTCAGCGCTGTAATCAGATAGTCCACCAACGGATCCAAAACGATGTCGCTGTTGGCCTGCAGGTACGTCATCGCCTGATCCCAGATGACATTTTCAATGTCGTACTGCATCCAATCGGGATAGTGGCCGTCCAGATAATCCAGTGCCCTTTGCGGCAAAAGTTTGGTCAGCGTGAGATCACTGAGGGCGACATGGTAGTTTACGCTTTGATCCAGATAGCGCAGCCAGGAATTGGCCTTGACCTCGGCGGTCGTGGGCAACGTGGCGGAAGTATTGTTGACCAGATTGTCCCGGTAGCCGACTCCGAAGCTATAAGGGACATCAATATTGAATACGGGTACCGGAAACGAGGGGAGGTCGTCATTCATGACGGAGAGATCGACGGGGAGACTGACGTTGCGCAAGAGGCGTTTGGCGGCGTCGAAAACCAGCATAACCAGTCTGTTTGGGGCGCTTCCGTTCAGCATGCGCGGGTTGGGCAGCGCATCGAGGACCAGGCCGAGCGAGACGTTGATCGTTGTTCCCTCGGCGATGGTAACGTCCACCTTCAGGTCGGCGCTCAGGTGCCCCTTGGCGTCGGCCAGAACGGTTTTCACCTTCCAGTCATACAGGGCGCAGTCATTGACCGCGACCGTGCCGGCATCGACGTCGGTCATGAGGCAGTCGTGCCCCGAGGGCACATAGACATTCGCGACCTCGTCGCTGCTGACATAGCCGTTGGCGTTGAGCCAGGCCTCAACGGCGCTGGCGTCAATATTCCGGCCGAATTGTCCGGCGAAGGCGTTGAGCAGTTCATATGTATCACTGTAGAAATGCAAATCGCCGGGGACGGGATAGTCGAGCAGCGTTCCGGAGGCGGAGACATCGGTCGGGGCGGCCATCGCACTGGGAATGGCAAGACAAAAGACGAGCGCGAGAACCAAAACGAGAGGAAGGATACGCTTTTTCATAACAATTCACTCCTTTTCACATCAACAAAATGGAAATCAAGATGGGGTGACGCATAGGGATGGTGGAATAATTCCCATAACGAATATATAATACCACGCGCGCGAAAAATGACGAGAAAAGTAAATAAATATTAACCGTCTCGCGTAACGGTTTTGCGAAAGGCCAAGTCGTTCGCCCGCCCTTTAGGGAATCAGGGTTACCCAGAGAAGTGCTCATCACCGGAGGCGGTGTGGGGCACAAGCGAACCTTATGGAGCCGGGCGAAAAAAACCGGCTCAGACCGCCTTGCCGAGAAGCTCTTTCAATCGCTCGATCTCGGGCGCGGAAAAAGCGCCGTCGGCCAACAGGGTGGAAAACATCAGGCTGATGGAGCCGTTGAACACGTGGTCGCGCAAGGTGTTGAAGGCATAGACGCGATAGGCCGTTTCGTCCACAAGCGGCCGGTAGACAAAGGCGCGCGCGTTTTTGTCGGCCGAGACGGCGTTCTTGCGGACCAGCCGGGCGATGAGGGTCTGGATGGTCTTGGGGTTCCAGCGGCAGAAGTGCTCCAGCGCAGTCACAATCTGGGCGCCGGTGGCCTCTCCAAATTCCCATAGGACCTTCATGACCTCCAACTCGGCCGCGGTGATGTTCGGCATCGACACGGTTTTCCCCTCCCAAAACTATGCTTACACATGTAATTCCGCAACTGATTGTATCGGATACACCCTGTACTGTCAACCATAAGGCGACGCAAAAAGCCCCGCACCCTGATGGATGCGGGGCATGTTATTAGAGCGAACACTTTTTTCGGATTGGCGACTGAAGGCCAGAGAAAAGAATTAGTCGTACAGCGGAACCTTGGCGCACAGAGCGCCCACTTCGCGGCGAATGTCGTCGGCGCTCTGCTCATACGAGACGGCGGTTTTGTGGATGAGTTCGGCCAGCTTGATCATATCCTCGGTGCCGAAGCCGCGCGCCGTAGCGGCGGGGGTGCCGATGCGCACGCCGCTGGTGATGAATGGGCTTTGCGGGTCGTTGGGGATGGCGTTCTTGTTGACCGTGATATACACCTCATCCAGACGGTTTTGCATTTCCTTGCCGGTGAGGTTGACCGGACGCAGATCGACGAGCATCAAATGATTGTCGGTGCCGCCGGAGACCAGGTCAAAGCCATGGGACAAAAGCGCCTTGGCCAGCGCCTGCGCGTTGTCGACAATGCGCTGCTGATAGGCCTTGAATTCGGGCTTCAGCGCCTCGCCCAGCGCCACGGCCTTGGCCGCGATCACGTGCATGAGCGGGCCGCCCTGTGTACCCGGGAAGATAGCCTTGTTGAGCTTTTTGGCCATGTCCTCGTCGTTGGTGAGCAACAGACCGCCGCGCGGGCCGCGCAACGTCTTGTGCGTGGTGGTGGATACGACGTGGGCATAGGGCAGAGGACTCTGGTGCAGCCCCGCCGCGACCAAACCGGCGATGTGCGCCATGTCGACGAACAGATAGGCGCCCACCTCGTCGGCGATTTCACGGAAGGCTTTGAAGTCAATGGCGCGGGGATAGGCCGAAGCGCCGGCTAGAATCATCTTGGGCTTATGCGTGAGCGCCAGCGCGCGCAATTTATCGTAGTCGATGCGGTGCGTGTCGTCGTCGACGCCGTAGGGGACAATATTATAATAGGCACCCGAGATGTTGACCGGACTGCCGTGGGACAGATGTCCACCGTGCGCCAGGCTCATAGCCATAACGGTGTCGCCCGGCTTGACCAGCGCGAAATAGACGGCTGTGTTGGCCTGCGCACCCGAGTGCGGCTGCACGTTGGCAAACTTACAGTCAAAGACTTGACAGGCGCGTTCGATGGCCAGGTTTTCCACCACATCGACGCATTCGCAGCCACCGTAATAGCGTTTGCCCGGATAGCCCTCGGCGTATTTGTTGGTCAGCACGGTGCCCATCGCGGCCATGACGGCTGGGGAAACAAAGTTCTCCGACGCGATCAGCTCAATGTTGCGGCGCTGCCGGTCATACTCGGCGCGGATGGCCTGTCCGGCCTCGGGATCGAATTGCGCGATGAAATCAATGGTTTCTCGAACCATGAAAATGCCCCCTTCTCTCAGTCCTGTGACGAAGCGTATTATATCGCAAAGACGGGAAAATGGCAAGACGGACCGCTGCTTTCGATGTTGAAACAGACGCGAGGGACTTGAAACATGATCTCGCTTGTAATATATTTATGACGGCGGATATCCGCATGGCCGGGCGATCAATCGGCGCCGGAAAGCCGTCAGAGATGGCGGAATGGGGAGGAAACTGCGTGATGAAAATGAAAAGACTCTGTTTCTTGCTGCTGATGCTCCTTACACTCGTCGCCTGCCACCAGAGACCCGACCGCAACGCGCTCACAGAAGCCCAATACAGCGACACTGGTATTGTCCTCAATGGCGAAAAATATATATGGCACGGCGCCACGTTTTTCGACATGGGAGCCCCCGTCGCGTACCTAGAGTCAGTCGAGTTGATGACCGATATCTCTGAGGTCAAGGGACTCCCGGCGGGCGACTGGATCTTGGCAAGGGAAGATTCCATTATGCCGGTCTTTGAGTTGTATAGCCGAAACGGCATCACCGATATTTCATGGTCATACGCCAAGGAATTCGGCCAAACCGACGGGCGTTCCGTTGTGTTTGACGGGCGGGTCTATGAATTGTATGTTGTCGCGCCGGAAGGGTTTGAGGTTGAGGGATCCATCGGCGTCACGGAGAGCTCGGGCCAAACGGTATACCGCCTGAAGGAGCAGCCGAGCGAACGGTGGATTGCGCTGAAGGGCGAAACCGATTATCACCTCTACCGGGAAGAGAATGTTTCGGTCGTGCCCTATGCGTTTGTAGAATATACGACGTTTGGCCGAGCGGCGAAATAACGGGGCGTTTCCATGGCGGATACACGGTTTGACGCTTGCATACGTTTTGGGCAGGGTGGCCGACGTCTTTTCGGCGTCACAGTCGCCCTTCTTTTGCGTTGGAAAGATCACGGAGACGCGCCATGTGCCGGTTGAAACCCGAGCGCATTTGGTATATGATAAAGTGGATTTTTACAAGGATTCCATCCGGCGACCGAAAGACGGTACGCCGCGCGGCGAAAGGGGGCGTATTTCAGGCTTATGGCGAAAGATAAGATTCTGAAAATGTTACTGTTTAATCTGGGGCTGGTTTTGGTCGATATCCTGCTGTTTTCCAACGCGTTTTTACATATAGATATGTCGGGCAACAATCCGCTGACCCTGGCGCTGGGCGTCATGGCCATTGTGATGAGCCTGGCGTTGTTCGGTGTGGTGAATTACCGGTTTCTGAGTGCGGGAAGGACGCCTTACCAGCCTCTGATGCCGGAAAAGAGCATTCTCACGCTTGACGATTGCGCCGCGTCGCTTCAGCACTATGTCGACAATAATGTGAAAACTTTCGCCGAGCAGCTGAAAACCGTCATCGTCCAGATCGGACGCATGAAGAAGAGAATGCAGACGGTGCAAAACATCCTGTCCGAGCGCTTCTCACAGACCGAGATGAGCTTCGGCCGGTTTCACGAGCCCGTCATGGGCATGGAAAAGATCATGCTTCTCAACGGCAAGAGCCTGCTCAACCGCGTCAACGCCTTTGATGAAGAGGAGTATGAGGACATTCTGAAAAAGACAGCGGCCGACGACCGGATCAATGCGACGCGACTCGGTATATTCAATGAGTATAAATCATTCGTCGACCGTTCAGTGGAAAACAACGAGGAGATCCTACTCAGGTTGGACAAACTGATCCTGGAACTCTCCAAACTGAATGATCTTAACGAGGGTACCATTGAGGACATGGATGCGGTCAAGGAAATCGACGCGCTCATTCACGACGCCAAGTGGTATAAGTAAATGTTTCTCTCCGGTGCGTTTGCCGGAACTCGCGTGCCAGCACGCGACGAATAAGAGAGGGAGTGCATCTATGCAGAGCAACAAGAACAATAAGATCATCCTGATTCTGATCGGCCTGGCCGTCGTGGTGTTTGGACTGACCTTCCTGATCATTTCACTGACACAGAATGCGGGCAAAAGCGAACACCAGGTGACAGAGGAACAAGCTACCGCCACGCTGGATCGCCTGTACAAGCGCATCCGCGTGACGACACTGGCGCCGGTGATGGAGAATGTTGACCTTGATGTGGTCAATGTGGCCGATACCCTGCCCGACATCTCCAAGTATCCGCCGCAGGTGGAGAATACCACCGCCGATTTTATTGAGATATTTTCCTCGACCGAGAAGGCCACGGTGTCCAACGTGTCGGGTAACGACAATGACCGGTGGCTGGTCGATGTAGCCGAAAAATTCAACCGGGCCGGCTTCACGGTGAATGGACAGCCGGTGTCGGTTCGCGTCCGGGGCATCGCCTCCGGCATCGGCATGGACTATATTTCCTCGGGTAAATACGTGCCCGACGCGTTCACGCCGTCCAACGAACTGTGGGGCGACGCCCTGAAAGCCGCGGGTGTGAGCGTCAATCTGATTGATAAGAGTTTGAACGGCAATGTGGCCGGGATTGTGTTGACCCGGGAAAAGCAGGACGAAATTGTGGCCAAATATG
>JAVBPF010000110.1:0-4533 GCA_031549735.1 Oscillospiraceae bacterium | reverse complement strand
TGTTGGACGAAGTGACCGAGATGAAGCAGAGACTATATGCTGTCAGCGACGCCCTGAAAACGACGCCGCAGGAGCTGCGCAACCGCGCGGTTCAGGTGCTTTCCGAACTGAAGGACATGCACGCGCAGGTGGAAAAACTGCGTTCCGGCCAACTGGGTGTGCTGGCCGGCGAGTTGTTGGCCGACGCGATTGACGTTGACGGATTGCGTGTGGCTACCGCCAAGGTGGATCTGAGCGCCGACGCCATGCGCACGCTGGGCGACAAAATGCGCGACTTGAGCGATCATGCGCTGGCCGTGCTGGCCTCGGCGGCGGGAGACAAGATCACCTTCCTGGCAGTGGCGGGCAAAGAGGCCGTGGCGCGTGGCCTTCGCGCCGGTGACGTTATCAAAGAGGTGACACGCCTGACCGGCGGCAGCGGCGGCGGCAAGCCAGACAGCGCCATGGGCGGCGGCAAGGATGTCGCCCTGTTGGAAGACGCCCTTCTAAGCGTGGCCGACTGGGTCAGGAAATCGCTGGGGAAATAATCGGAGGTTACTCCGTAATGCGGTCTTGAGGATGGGGTCCGCTGCTGATGCCGCAGGAGCCCAAGTATAAGGGGGATTATATGGACTGCCTGTTTTGTCGTATTGTCGCCGGAGAAATTCCGGCCAAGGTTGCCTATGAAGACGATCAGGTGCTGGCCTTCTATGACATCGAGCCGCAGGCGCCGGTGCACATCCTGGTCATCCCCAAGCGTCACATCTCGTCGGTCGCCGAGCTGAAGGTCGACGACGGAGACCTGTTGGCGGCGGTATTCGCCGCCATAGGAAAGCTGACCCGTGAGCTAAAACTCGATGACGGGTTCCGAGTGGTCTCCAATGTGGGCGAAGTGGCCGGACAATCGGTGCGGCACCTGCATTTTCATGTGCTGAGCGGCAAACCCTTGTCCCGCACCTTCGGCTAAAGCAATTCCAAGTCGGCGAGGACGAGACAAAGAAGAACCGAACGCAGCGGAGAGGGAGGCGCGAGCGCAATGCGGCACAGGCCATTGGCGCTGTTTTCCTTCTCTTTCGCGCTGGCTGTCGTCGTGTCGGCCTACCTGCTCCCGGCGCCGGAATGGACCGCCTTCGTCTGTCTGGTGATCGGCGCGGGACTGGGCGTTGTCCATCTGCATCGGCCGCACGTTTTTCCCGCATTGTTGGCGGCGGTCGGTCTGGCCGCCGGGTTTCTCTGGATGTGGGGCTGTGACGCCCTGTTTGTCCGTCCGCTGGCCTACTACGACGGCCGCGTCGCGTACGTTTCGGTACGCTTGAGTGACTATCCCGAACCGACCGATTACGGGTACCGCGTAACCGGCCGGTTCTCTTTGCCCGGAGGCCGTGCCGCTTCCGGGCTGCTCTATCTCAATGACGGTGACGAAGACGAGGAGTCAAGCGACGCATTTGCGCCGGAAAAGCTGAGACCGGGCGACACGCTGGAGCTGGAAGTCAAGCTAAAGACAACGAAAGAGACGGTGCCGCTGTGGGTGTATGCCGGGGGACAGAGCCTGACCGGCACGCAAAAGAGCGAACCCATCGTCGAAAGAGCCGAGTCAACGGCGTTTCAGGATGTACCCAAGCATATGGCGCGATCCATGCGGGACGAGATTGACAGTCTCTTCCCGGAAAAGGACGCGGGATACATACGGGGCTTCCTGCTGGGCGACACCTCGGGCTTCACCGACGCGCAGCGGGCCGATTTCTCCGACACCGGCGTCTCGCACATTTTCGCCCTGTCCGGTTTGCATATGGCCATGCTGGCCGGGTTCATCCTGCTGTTTGTCCGTACGCCGCGGCAAAAGCGCGCCGCGTTCTGGGTTGTGGTTCCGATGATGATTGTGTACGCTGCCGTGGCCGGTTTTCCGCCTTCGGCCGTGCGCGCGGTGATCATGCAGGCTTTTCTGCTGCTGTCATGTGTGGTTGACCGGGACAACGACTCGATCACTTCGCTGTCGAGCGCGCTGCTGCTGATCTTGCTACTCAATCCGTACGCCGCCGTCGGTGTCGGGCTACAGCTTTCCTTCACGGCCACACTGGGCATCGTGCTTTTGTCCGACCGCTTCCTCAGGCGCGTGACCGCGCCGCTGACCGAGAAACAGGGCTTCCCGGCGCGCGCGGTACGTTACCTGCTGATGGGGGCGAGCGTTTCCTGCGCGGCGCTGGTCTTTTCCGCTCCGCTGGTGGCGCTCTACTTCGGAACGGTTTCGCTGATTTCCGTACTCAGCAACGCTCTGATTCTGTGGGCTGTCTCACTGTGCTTCCCACTGGGACTCGTCGCCGCGCTGGCCGGTCTGCTGTGGACACCGCTGGGACAGGCCCTTGCGCTTGGGGCACGGCCATTGTTGTGGTACATGCGCACGGTGGTCGAGGCGTTGGCGCGCCTCCCGTATGCCGCGCTCAAAACCGGAAACGCCCTGCTCGGGCTCTGGTTTGTCTTTGCCTGTATGCTGGTGTGGGTTTTGCTATTTGTCCCGTCGGGGGAGAGGGGACGGAGGAAGCTGATGCTTCCGGCGCTGCTGCTCGTCGTGTCGTTCGTTTTTTCCTGGACGCTCTCCCGCGTCACCGAGGGACAGTTGGAAATGGTGTCAATGGATGTGGGCCGGGGCCAGTCCGTGCTATTGGTTTCCGCCGACGCGACCGTGCTGGTCAATTGCGGCGGTTCGAAAGGCGATGTCGCGCGTCATGCCACCGACGTGGTGCGGGGTTATGGCCGCTGGCGTATCGACGAGCTGATATTGACCGACTTTTCCGAGGAGACAGCCGGCGCCGCCGCCTCCTTGCTGGCACAGATACCGGTGGGCAAAATCACCTACATCGAAGCGCCCGACTCCGAGCTGGCGGCGGACATCCTCCGCGCGGCCCGGCAGGGGGCGGTTGGTCTGATGCCGTTGACACAGGCCGAGACGCGTGACTACGGCGCGCTGACCATTCGACTGTATAACGTGACTGGTTATCGACCTGGACACCCGGAGCATCTGGCCGTGCTGACCGAGCAAAGCGGATTCACCGCGCTCATCACCGGACAGATGGACGAGCGTGGCGAGCACGCGCTGCTGCGCATGGTGGAGCTGCCCGAGCTGTCGCTGTTGGTGGTGGGTCGGATGGGTGCGGCCGACGCGGCGTCGCAGGCGTTGCTGGATCGGACACACCCGAAGACCGCCGTGCTGTCATCGAACGCCAATGACCGCTGGAACCCATCCGAATCGACGCTGTATCGCTTGCGTGACACAGCGCTGTATCGCACCGATGAGAACGGCGACGTGCGGGTGAGAGTAAATTGAGGATTTCGTACGCCTGCGGGCGGCAGGGAGTCTCGCCCCGGTAGGAATGCCTTCTCCGACAACTCAAATCGCCCAGCCGTTAAGCATAGGGAGTGCGGCTCCCGAGTACAACTCGCACCAAACGATCCATTGACCTTACCGATACGGAGGACAGTGCATCAACCGGCAGAACCCGGATGAAAGCGTTTGCAGTCGAGCCGTTTGCTCATAAGGTTGGCCTCGTTCCCCGAAACGATTCTTTGGTGACTTTCTCATCGTGGAGAAAGTCACGTCCTCCGTCCTCCCGGGAAGGGAAATCTCCGTCCTCCGCAGGGACACCCCGCCCCAAAACAGAGAAAAGCCGAAGGAGCCATGCCTCATGCCCAAAGACGGACTGAGCCAATTGAAAAAAGCGTTAAAGGATGGTCAGCCCGACCGGTTGTATGTCTTCCACGGCGAAGAGGCCTACCTCCGGCAGTTTTACACTGGGCGGCTGCGCACGCTGTTGGTGGGCGAGAACGACGGTTTTAACTATGAGGTGTTCGACGCCCGAAATCTCACCATCGAGAAACTGCAAAACGCCGTGGACAGCTTGCCCTTTATGGCCGAGCGCCGGATGGTGCTGGTGCGTGACCTCGACATTTACAAGCCGGGCGAGGCGCTGAAGGACGCTTTGCTCAAAATGCTGCCCGATCTGCCCGAGAGCGTCTGTCTGGTGTTTAGTTATGAGACCATCCCCTTCAAGGCCGACGCCCGAACCGCCATGCACAAAATCGTATCTTCCCACGTGGTCGAGTTTGCTCCGCAGCAGACAGTCGACCTGATTCCATGGATCACCCGGCGTTTTGAGGCCTGTGGCAAATCGGTCGATCACGGTCTGTGCGACTATATGATCTTCCGGTTCGGACATCTGATGAACGGTTTGATTCAGGAAATCGAAAAAATCGCCGCCTATGCGAGAGGCGACGCCATCACCCGCCGGGACATCGATGAGGTGGGCGTCCCCATTCTGGAGGCGGCGGTGTATGAGCTGACCGACGCGCTCACAGCCGGGCAAAATGAACGCGCTATTGAAAAATTGCTGACCTTTCAGGCCATGCGGGAGGAACCGGTCATACTGTTGGCCGCATTGGGGCGCGCACTGCGTGGGCTGCTGGCCGCCAAGATGGCGCAGCTCAACGGTCAGGGTGTCGATCAGGTGATGTCCGCCTGAGAATATCGCTCCCGATATCCGGCTGAGAAGCTGATGAAGC
>JAVBPF010000109.1:0-6777 GCA_031549735.1 Oscillospiraceae bacterium | reverse complement strand
TGAGCGCAGTGGGCGGCTAAACCAAGACGGCGTCGCAGCGCTGGCTGTTTAGACACACACGGAGCGAACAGTACGACTGGCCGCGCGGCGCGCACGAGGCTTGACAGAAGACGAAGAGCCGAGACGACGCGCAGGGCAACCCCCATACGAAAGAGGTGTTTCGATGGATCAACCCGCTGTCCGGCGAAAGCGCCGGTGGTATCGGCTGGACAACGCGGCCAAGATCTATCCCGCTATACGCACGCGGCGATGGAACGCGCTGTTCCGCCTGACCGTCACATTGAACGAGCCGGTCGATCCCGAACGGTTGACACGCGCCCTGAACCGTACGCTCAAAAGGTGTCCGCACATGCGCTGCCGCTTGCGGCGGGGTCTGTTCTGGTATTACCTTGAGGAAAATCCGCGCCGCCCGGTCGTGACTTCCGACGTGGTTAATCCGTTTGTGCCGATCAACGCGCGCCAAAATCGCGGATTCCTCTTTCGGCTGCGCTATCATGACTGCCGCGTGGCGATCGAAGTGTTTCACGCGTTGGCCGATGGCACCGGACTCCTGGTGTTCCTGAAAACCTTGGCGGCCGAGTATCTTCGGCAGCAGGGCATCGCCATTCCGGCGACCGACGGCGTATTGGACGGCGGGGAAAAACCCAAGACCGCCGAGCTGGAGGACAGCTACAACCGCTACGCCGACGCGAGCATTCGGGGTTCACGCAAAGAAAACCCGGCCTGGCATCTGAAGGGCGCGCGCACACCGCGCTTCCGGCCGGTATTGACCACCGGTCTGATGGAGGTCGCGCCGTTTTTGACGCTGTGCAAAGAAAAACAGGTGACCGTCACCGAAATGCTTACGGCCGTCTATCTTTACGCAATGCTGGAAGTTCAGCGCGCGACCGACCCAAAGGCGCGGCGTGAGATCAAAATCTCGGTGCCGGTCAATATGCGCGCGTTCTACCCGTCCGAGACGCTGCGCAATTTTTCACTGTTTATCAATGTGGGCATGGATCCGTCACTGGGACCCTATACGCTCGACGAGACGCTCAACTACGTGATGCACACCTTTCGGCGTGACATCACCAAAAAAAAGATGAGCGCCATGATGGCCGCCAATGTCCGGGACGAACGCAACCCGTGGATGCGCGCGTTTCCGCTGTTTTTGAAGAAGCCGGCGCTGGCGCTGGCCTATCACATGCTGGGGGAAAACCAGTTCTCCAGCACGCTGTCCAATCTCGGAGTGGTCAAGCTGCCCGAGGAGATGCGTCCCTATGTATCACGGTTCGATTTTGTGTTGGGCACGCCGCTGAAAACCGGCATCAGCGCCGGGGTCATCAGTTATGACGGTCAGATGGTTATATCGTTTACGCGCGATATGGCCGACGCCCGTGTGGAGCGCGCCTTCTTCACAACCTTGGTCAAAATGGGGCTACGTGTCAAGGTCGAGGGCGACCGCTAGGGCGACAGTAAGCCGACCATAAACCCGCCGTAAGCCGACTGTATGCCTGCCGAAGACAAACACATTGATTTCTCGGCCGAACGGGGCCGAGAGGTGACGAAAGGGAGGGGACAAGCCGTGTCCTATTGTGTTAACTGCGGAGTCGAGCTGGAAGCCTCGCTGGACAATTGTCCGCTCTGCGAGTGCCCGGTGCTCAACCCGATGCGCCCGGCCGTTGCCGCCAATCCGCATCCCACGCGCCTAGAGGAGACCGACCATCTCAGCGAACGCCGCTTTGTCGCGTTGCTCATTTCGGTGGCGGCGGTGTTCATCGCGCTCGTCTGTGTCGCCATCGGTCTGGTGTTTTCCAAAGAAATGGGCTGGGTGGTCATCGTGTTGGACAGTCTGGGTCTGGCTTGGCTGCTGTGCGCGCTGCCGCTGTTGCAGAGAAAACCGAACGCGCCGCGCGCTCTCGTGACCGGCTATCTGGCCGTGGTGTTGTTCTTGTTTGTCTTGTGGGATACGACCGGCGCAGGGGACTGGTTTATCCGTTTGGCCGTGCCGATGTCCTCCGCCATTTTCCTCGTATTGCTCTTGATCGTGGAACTGATCCGGCGTCGGCATGTGTCGGGGCTGGGCGTGGCTGCCTTCGTGTTTTTGGGCGGCGGCGGCGTGGTGATGGTGGTCGAGCCCTGTATTAAGTGGTACCTGATCGGGTGCCCGTCCGTGGAATGGGCTTGGTTCGCGATGATCCCCTGCATCGCCGTGGCGGCCATTTTGTTTCTGCTCAACCGCCGCGAGGATGTAAAGGAAGCTATGGCCAAACGGTTTCACTTATGAGAACGAAGAGCCGAGTCGACGCGCAAGGAGAACAGTGAGCGCAGAGGGCGGCTAAAACAAGATGGCGTCGCAGCGCTGGCTGTTTAGACGCCCACGGAGCGAACAGTACGACTGCCCGCGCGTCGCGCTCGAGGCTTGACACAGAAGAGCCGAGTCGACGCGCAAGGAGAACAGTGAGCGCAGAGGGCGGCTAAACCAAGATGGCGCCGCAGCGCTGGCTGTTTAGACACACGCGGAGCGAACAGTACGACTGCCCGCGCGTCGCGCTCGAGGCTTGACACAGAAGAGCCGAGTCGACCTTCCCTTCCTCAACCGACCAAAGGGCCTCGGCCCCGTTGGATCCCCAAGGGGTTGGATACGACGAGGGTTGGAAACGACGGGGATAAAAAACGACGGAGGCGGGGATCGCAACTCTGTAAGGGAGTGACGCCCAAATTGCCACGCGTCTCTTTGTTGGCAAGGATAACCCGGAGGCACACACCGGCAAGGATTAGGGAGAGCGATTCACATAGCCGCCTAACCTCAAACAAACCTTTGAGCTAGCCGTTTCGGTGCCCGTGTGGAAACCGGCAGAGCCCGGATGAAAGCGTTTACGCAAGGGCTGCTTGAGCGCAAGGTTGGCCTCGTCTCCTCATCGCAAGGAGAAAGGTACGTCCTCCACTTCCCCCCGCAGGGGAAAACGACAAAAAGCAAAAGGAGTGATGCCCCATGCCGCGCCGGGACAAAGAAAACTACTATCTCGACATCGCCGAGACGGTGCTGGAGCGCAGCACCTGTCTGCGCCGCCAGTTCGGTGCCATCATCGTCAACAACGATGAGATCGTATCGACCGGATACAACGGCGCGCCGCGCGCCCGGAAAAACTGCATCGACCTGGGGCATTGTATTCGTGAGGCCATGAACATCCCCCGCGGCGAGCGTTATGAGATGTGCCGCTCGGTACATGCCGAGGCCAACGCCATCATCTCGGCCGCCCGGAAGGACATGCTGGGCGCCACGCTTTACATGGCCTGTCGTGACGCGCGCACCGGCGAACTGACGCCGCATACCAGCAGCTGTTCGATGTGCAAGCGACAGATCATCAACGCGGGCATCGCACGCGTGGTTGTGCGGGACACAGCGGACGAATACACGGTCATCGACGTCGACCGGGACTGGATTCAGGACGATGAATCGCTGCGCGGCGAAATGGGCTATTGAATCACCATACATAGTGTAGAGGAAAGCGGGCAGCCAGAGCTGTCCGCTTTCTGCCTTATGCCTCTGAGAGAGTCGTTTTCAAACGCTCGGCCTTATGTAGAATGAGTTCTCGGAAGTCAGCTCCGATTTCGGGGTGGTCGGCGCCGATGTCCAAAATGGCCTGCAAATAGCCCAGTGGATTGCCCGCGTCATACCGTTTGCCCTCGAAGTCGACGGCCATTACCTTTTCCAACGCGCATAGAGCGTTGATGCCGTCGGTGAGCTGGATCTCGCCGCCGACACCGGCCGGGAGGTTCTCCAGAAGCTCAAAAACAGCCGGAGACAGGACATATCGGCCCAAGATGGCGAAATTGGAGTACACCTGCTCGGGCTCGGGTTTTTCCACCACATGGGAGACGTTGTACAGCTGGTCGCGCACATGCTGCACCTGAACCGAGCTGTAGCGGTGGAGGGTTTCGAAGGGTACGCGCTGCACACCAACCACCGAGGCGTTGAACGTCTCGGCCGCGTCGATGAGCTGACGCGTGACCGGGGTTTGAGCGCGCATGATGTCGTCGCCCAGCAGTACGGCGAAGTGCTCGTCGCCGATAAAGCGTTTGGCGCACCAGATGGCATGTCCCAACCCCTTGGTTTGCTTCTGGCGTACATAGAAAATGTTGGCCAGTTCAGCCGTGCCGCGAACAATGCCCACGTCGCGCGTCTTGCCGACGCTTTGCAGGCGATCCTCCAGCTCCGGATAGTAGTCGAAGTAATCATCCATGGCCGACTTGGCGCGGTTGGTAACCACCAAAATGTCCTCAATTCCCGCCGCCACGGCCTCCTCGACGATATACTGAATGAGCGGCTTGTCGACGATGGGCAGCATCTCTTTGGGGACGGTTTTGGTGGCGGGCAGCATACGCGTACCCAATCCCGCGGCCGGAATGACTGCTTTACGAATCTTCATGGACGCCTCCGTAATTGTGTTTTGTTGCGATAAACAAGCCGGCACAGCAAAGTTTATCGAGAAAGCCGCGGCCAGTGCCTGCGCAGGTAGGAGACTTTCGGCAGCGCATACAGCAACGGCACCCCCAGCGCATAAGTCACAACCGCTTCGCCAAGCCCAACCGTCAGCGCGTTGAAAAGGAAAACCGAAAGAAAGGTCTGACTGGGCGCAAGAACCTGCTGATAGGTCAGCACAAGGCTTACGACGATGGCATTGATTAAAATGACCGGCAGCGGCGCCAGCCATTTTTTCTTCATGAGCGGCACAAGGAGAACGGCGGCCGCGGTGGCCAGCGTGCCAAAAATGATGTCCAGCGGGCCATAAGGGCTGAACAGGTTGGCAATGAGACAACCGATGGCCACACCGGGGATGGTTTCGGGAAAGTAAAGCGGCAGCAGACACAGCGCCTCGGCCACACGGAACTGGACTGGCCCAAAGCCGATAAAGGACAGCGCGAGCGTAAGGACAACATAGAGCGCGCCGACAAGCGCGCCGAAAGTCACACGTCTGGCCAATGATCCACCTCTTCAGTTTGCGTTCATTGAGAATCCGAATCATTATATCATACTTTGTACCCACGTAAAGCATAACATTGATTGTGGGTGGTGAGGAAAGCAGAGACGCTGGTGAGGAAACACGCCTGTTGATCTCTCCTGACGCCGCCGGTCCGCGTGTGGTGGTCATACGCCCGGCCAATACAAATATACAAAAAAGTTATTGACCGTGTACGACGCTTATGCTATACTGTTATTCACCTGCAAGGGTTTCTTTTTTTGTGTCTTTTTTAGCTTTCCTGAAAGGATGAACCGAAATGCGTGTCAAGATCACATTGTCCTGCACCGAGTGCAAACAGCGCAACTACAACACCATGAAAAACAAGAAAAACGACCCCGACCGGCTCGAAATGAACAAATACTGCCGGTTCTGCCGCAAACATACGCCGCATCGCGAATCCAAGTAAGCGAGGATCCATTCGGGGCGGTTAGCGCCGCGCGGAGCTTTGGTTGCCTGACCGAAGTGCTGCTGGTGTGTCCCATCGCTGACGCGCAACAGCGTGTCGGCTCGTTGTTCATTCCATTTCAAATAGGTGGTGTTTTCCATGTCCGATAAGAATGTCGAACCCGCCGTCGCGAAAAAGACGGAGAAAAAACAGAGACCCGTTCGTGTGCGCGCCAAAAGAAAACCGTTCAACATTAAACAGTGGGGACGCGAAATGCGTTCCGAGCTGAAGAAGGTTGTATGGCCCACGCCCAAGCAGGTGGTCAACAATTCTCTGATTGTTGTGGTTGCCGTCGTTTTGGTCGGCGCCGTCATTGCCTTGTTTGATCTGGGTGCCAATGAGTTGGTTAGGCTCATACTCAGCATCAATGTCTGATTGGGGATACTATGTCTGATAATGCGAAATGGTATGTGGTGCATACCTATTCCGGATATGAAAACAAAGTGGCAGCCACCATCGAGAAGGCAGTGGAAAATCGCAAGCTGCACGACCTCATTCTGGCTGTCAACGTACCGATGCATGAAGTCACCGAGGTGGCCGACTCCAAGCGAAAAACGGTGGAACGCAAAGTGTTCCCCGGTTATGTGCTGGTCAAAATGGTGATGAACGACGAAAGCTGGCATGTGGTGCGAAACACCCGCGGCGTCACCGGCTTTGTCGGCCCCGGCTCCAAGCCTGTGGCGTTGACCGAGGCCGAAATCGCAGCTTTGGGCGTCGAGAAAAACGAGATCATCGTCGGATACGATGTGGGCGACAGCGTCAAGGTCATCGACGGCCCGCTGGAGAATTTCATCGGTCAGGTGGAGGAACTCGCGCTGGATAAAAACCGTGTCCGCGTTGTGGTTTCCATGTTCGGGCGGGAAACGCCGGTGGAGCTGGCGCTCGATCAGGTGGAACCGATCGCCTGAGCAACCCAATGGTTTTAGATACCTGTGCCGCAACGGTCATTTTGAGCGTTGCGCTTTGGTATAGATTCGCGTAGACTATGGTGGGAGGGGCGCTCCGCCCCGTGGCTCGACGGCATGAACTGTGCCGACAAGCGGCCGTACCACACACAAAACAGGAGGAAAACTTCATGGCGCAAAAAGTCATCGGCTTCATCAAGCTGCAGATTCCCGCCGGCAAAGCCACGCCGGCCCCGCCTGTCGGCCCCGCACTGGGTCAGCACGGCGTCAACATCATGGGTTTTACCAAGGAGTTCAACGAGCGCACCAAGAACGACATCGGGTTGATTATCCCGGTCGTCATCACGGTTTACGCCGACCGTTCCTTCTCGTTCATCACCAAACCCCCGCCCGCGCCCGTGCTCATCAAAAAAGCCTGCAA
>JAVBPF010000085.1:0-9541 GCA_031549735.1 Oscillospiraceae bacterium | reverse complement strand
GCAATACTCGACACCTGCTTCAAGCGACAGCGTAGCCTCATCGTACGTGACGAAATCCCCAGTACTGAAGCTATCGAAATTCATCCACATCGGACCGTCATGCGCGGTAAAAGAGAGTGTTACAGTGACATCACTGGAAGGTGTGAGATAGAAGCAGTCGTAGTTGTTGCCGGTACCCATCAGGCGATATGCCTCGATCACGAGATCTGTTGACGTATCCCAGTTAATCACATCATAATCAGAGGGGTACCAGACCACAACGCTGTCTCCGGCGGCGGCCGCGAGGGCGGCGGCTGGCATCAAACCGACCAGAAGACAGATCGCCACTAAAAGCGATAATGCTTTGCCAAAATACTTGCGATTCATATGGATGTCCTCCTGTTAGAGTATTTTTGAACTCTATTTGACATCTGGGCAACTGTCTGGCTGCGATGCAATGAGAATCAGAAAGCCAAAGTATACATGAGTATTACCGCGCCGACAGATCACTACAGCATATCGCCACCACCTTTTCAATCAGAAGTCAGCCCAAACAGCCACGCAGAAGACAAATCCCCGTTACGATTACAGCATGTTTGCGTCTCCTGCCAGTCGATAAAAATACAGCCATATTCGTACATCTGAGCGTCGAAATGCAGTGGGTCTATCCGAATTTTCAAGATGGCTCGACCAAAAGATTCCGGTAGTTGTGGAGCGTATTTGCTTCGGCTCGGTACCCGGCGATGTTGGAAGAGGATAACTATTGGCTGGAACATGTTCCCACTATGTATAATGAAATATATCACATTGTACAAAATGAAGTCAAATTTTCTCAAATGAACAAATAATAGCGCCAAACCTTATAAACACAGGCTTAAACCCAATCTGATCCAATTTCTGATTATGAACGTCGAAATATTTCGGAAGTTTCATCTAAAAAGTGGCGGATTCGGGATATCAAGCCGTTCAGTGCTACAGCGAGAAAATATGATGACACAAAAAATTAGCCGATTGTCTGCTGACAAACGGCGATTAGAGTGTCCGTGTTCACGCCATCTCACCGTATTGGTGATACAGGCCACCTGAAACCGGAGGGGCAGATAGTCACGCTCTCTCATGTGCGCATGAACAAGAAGCGTTTTGATGCGAATGCAAGAGAAAGCAGCTGCGAGAAAACAACACGATTCGCCCGCTACGGGGGTTAATGGATCCGAAACCGTTTGTAAGAGCTCGATAGGGCCTTTGTCAATAACCAGGGTATTACTTCTTTCGACGCACAACCTATATGCTATAGCGGACTCTGTTTGAACCACAAAGTGGGGGAGTGTTTTGACCCTTTAGTTTACCCTTTACACGGTGAAACAGATGGAATACCATTGGTGCCAATTGAGCAATAGAAGTTTGGTTTCTTTAAGTATTGGTGACGAATGGTGCAGAAATAGAACAGATTGATATTCGGACTCTAATTCATAACCCGACGCGTCCGTTTTTTGTCGTTTCCTCCTGGGGGAACACCGCACAGCGAAGGCTTACGGTTCATCTGTCAGAATTTTTTCTTTGGGCAGCCATTTGAGAAGACAGCGGCTCAGCACATCCGGATTGATGGGTTTGGACAGGAAATCGGAGAACCCTTGCTGTATCAGCGATTCCCGGACACCCGAAACGGCGTTGGCCGTCAGAGCGACAATGGGCAGGTTCAGGTCGGCGCCGCCTCGGGCGCGGATACGCTGCGTGGCCTCTATGCCATCCATTTGCGGCATCATCTGATCCATCAGTACAAGGTCAAAACGCTCAACAGCGGTCGCTTCGACGGCGTGCTGCCCGTTGTCGGCCAGCACCGGCTCGATGCCGTGTTCCTGCAGCATGGCCTCTGCAATGACCAGGTTGATGTCGATGTCGTCGACCACCAGGACGCGCGCGCCGGGCGCGCGAAACGCCATATCCTCGGCCGTGGGCTCGGAGGTCTCCTCCTCGGCAAGCTGCAGAGGCAGGTATACGGTGAACGTGGAGCCTTTCCCGTATTCGCTGGCCACGTGGATTTCGCCCGACATCAAGTCGCACAGGCGTTTGGTGATGGACAGACCCAAACCTGTGCCTACGATGTTTTTGTTGCGAATCTGGTCGAGCTGCTCAAAGGGCAGAAACAGACGCTCCAGAGCCTCTTCACGGAT
Source organism: Oscillospiraceae bacterium (assembly GCA_031549735.1). Lineage (GTDB taxonomy): Bacteria > Bacillota > Clostridia > Oscillospirales > UBA929 > JAVBPF01. The sequence goes on along the minus strand of JAVBPF010000085.1, from coordinate 7,391 downwards.
GCCGTCGCCGGTATCGGAAACATCGAACCGCAGACGATCGCCGCATACCGATACCGCCAGCGTTACGCCGCCCGACTGTGTATATTTGACCGCGTTGGACAGCAGGTTGTTCAAGATTTGCTTCAGACGGCTTTCGTCACATTCGATGCGGTCGGGTACATCCGGCGCGGTCTGAATGACAAAGGTCAGGCCTTTATCCGAAGCCGATTGGCTGGCAATGATGGTGACAGAGTCGAGGATGGCGTGAAGGCTGCACGCGGCCGGAAGGATTTCCAGCTTGTTGGCCTCGATTTTGGAGAAGTCGAGGATGTCGTTGATGATGGTGAGCAGGGAATGGGAGGCCTTGGCGATGTTCGACACATACATGTTCTGCCGTTCACTGAGGTTCTCCTTTTTGAGAAGCTCGGTAATGCCCATGATGGCGTTCATCGGCGTACGCACCTCGTGCGACATATTGGCCAGGAAGGAGGACTTGGCCTGACTGGCCTGCTCGGCGGCCTCTTTTGCCATCAACAGCTCCGTTGTATCGTGCAGCAGGAACATGACGCCCATGGATTGACCGCTGTCGTCATGAAAGGCAACCATGCTGACCTCGTAGTGACGGGGCTTATCGTACGCGTTGAATCGGATCGGCTCGGTGTAGGACGCATGGCGGCCTGTGCGGTACGTGTCCTGCAAACGAGTCTCGGTCGCCAACAGCCAGGACGGGTCGGCGACGGTCTTAAAAATCTCTCTAAAACTAACACCGAGGGCACGATTGATGTGTACACCCAGTTCCTGCAGCGTGTGGCTGGTGCCCAGCACAAAATTAAGGTTCAGGTCAAATACGGCCACAACATCCCGCCAGTTGTCGAGGAGCAGACGCGTATAAAGAGCCTGCGTGTCGTTCTGCCCGGCCAGCTGCTCATTGAAATGAGCCTGCGCCGTCAGGCTTGCCTGCAGACTTTTAAACATGTTCTCCGATACCTTGAGCTGGCGAGCCAGCTGCGACTTGACCCGCGTCACCTCGTCGAGATGCGTGGTGAGCCGAGTGTACTCCTCTTCGGTCAATTCACCAAACTCCGCATATTTTGACACGTCATCACCACCCCGAGTGCCGGTTTATACGGCAACCCGCCGTATTCAAGAAGGATATGCCAAGAGAAGCAGCGACTTGTCCGCTCTTCATTTAAAGAATACAGGCCACAAATGTATAATTGTGGAAACGATTCGCTATCTGTCCGTCGCCCTCCACCGGGCAGATTTCTCCGCTGGAATAGGCGAGCATGAAGTTGGAATCGGGCGACATCATTTCTTCGGCCAGGCGAACCTCACCGAGAGGGTCGGTGCCCAGGGCAAAGCGGCGGCCCAGACAGGAGAACATCAAGACCGGGCGCTTCGGAAATTTGGTCGTGATCTCTCGGATGGCGGAGCGCGTGGTAAGCATCACATCGTCCTTGTCGCATAACCCCACCGTGATACCGGCGCCCAACGGCATCGCTCCGCCGCAGACGGCGAATTGTTCCTCTGTCGTGGCAAACAACGCGCGGGCCACGGCTGTACGGTCACTGGCGCCGGGGCCGTCCCGGTTTATCAAAAACGGAATGGAGTTGATGCCCGGCCTGATCCGCCCGCCGGCAGCCAGCCCGATTTTCTCCAACCAAGCCACGGTGGAAAGATCGTTTACCCCCTGCAGGATGTTGTCCTGCGACGCGGTGATTTCCCCCTTGTAGGGCAATCTTGATTCGTTCGAAACAGAGATCATGCGAAAGACGGGAGAGAAATTCCCGTAAATGAGAACGAATACGGCACAATCTTTATAGGCTTCCGCGCCCCAAATGGTATGGGAGTTGTCGTATGTCTCGGGTTGATCATCGGTGCAGATGGAACCAAAAATGGGAACATTGCCGGACAGGTTGGAAAAAATATCGACGTAGTTATCCCCGGCCAGCGTGTTCAGCAGCGGGGGGAACAGCAAAATGAGCTTTTCCTTTTCGGGGACGTTCTCTGTCGCCTGCCGATAGGCAATTTTCAGAGGCTGCCGGATGTCCGCAACGTCGCCCAAAGGCGCAGTGACCGAAGGGACAAAACGGCAATCATCCGACGACAAAACCATCAGGGAAAGCATCAGCAGGCCGCTCTCTCCGGGTACGGCTTGAGAAACAGTGGTCATTCCCACAATCGGGAAATCCAGTGTCTCGGCCAGCATCCGGATAACACCGACCTCAATATAGTCGTAAGAGCAGGTGACGATGCCGATTCTGTGTGCGGCCGTTGGCAAATCCGAGAGCTGTTCTAAAATCCCGGTTATGGCAGCATCACAATCGTCGATCTCAAAAGTGTACGCCGTTTTGGCTCGAATCATATCGTCTCACCCCATCGTATTATCGTAATAAGTGTATACCATAATGAACGGAAAGGAAAGAGCAATATGGAAAATGCGGCGTGAAATCGTGTTTGAGCGCGTTTTTTGCCAAGGCGACGTTGTTCCGAGGTTTCAGCGGCGGACATTTCGTTGCGTCGCGCGCGGGGTGGTGGTATGATGGAAAAAACGACAATAGGAGAACGAATATGTCGGTGAAAAAATTGGTTTTAGCGGAGAAGCCTTCGGTGGCGCGCGAGCTGGCACGCATTTTGGGCGCGCGGCAGGGCGGAGACGGGTATCTGGAGGGCGCGGGGGACGTGGTGACTTGGGCGCTCGGGCATTTGGTGACTTTGGCCGATCCGGAGGAATATGGCGCGCAGTACAAGACCTGGAGCTTGGAGTCGCTGCCCATGCTGCCGACGAAGATGCAGTTGGTGGTCATCAAGGAAAGCAGTAAGCAGTACCGGATTGTGCAGGGGCTGCTCAGACGTCCGGACGTCGGTGAAATCATCATCGCAACCGACTCGGGACGCGAGGGCGAGCTTGTGGCGCGTTGGATCCTGATGAAGGCCGGGTGTCGCAAGCCCACGCGGCGTCTTTGGATTTCATCGCAGACCGAGGGCGCCATACGGCAAGGCTTTGCCAACCTGAAGCCGGGGCGGGATTACGACCATCTCTATGAATCGGCGCAGGCGCGCGCAGAGGCCGACTGGCTGGTCGGCCTAAATGTTACGCGCGCGCTCACCTGCAAATACAACGCGCAGCTGTCGGGCGGACGGGTGCAGACGCCCACACTGGCGCTCATCGTCGCGCGGGAAGAGGAAATCAAAAACTTCCGGCCAAAGGATTACTTCACGGTCAGGGCCAAGCTGGACGGATTTACGGCCACATGGATCGACAGACAGGGGCAGTCGCGCCTGTTCGACCGCACGGCGGCCGAGCGGATTGCGAACAACGCCCGGGGCAAGCCGGCCGTCGTTTCGGCGCTGCAGCGGCAATACAAGCACAAGGCGCCGCCCGCCGCCTACGATCTGACCGAGCTGCAGCGTGACGCCAACCGGCGGTTCGCCTATTCGGCCAAGGAGACGCTTTCGTATATGCAGGCGCTCTATGAGCGTCACAAATTGCTGACCTATCCGCGCACCGATTCGCGCTACATCACGCCCGACGTGGCCGCCACGCTGAGCACGCGGCTTCGGAGCATGGCGGTGGGACCGTACCGAGAGATGGCGGGCGCGCTGATTCGCGGCCCGGTCACCACGCGATACATTGTCAACGCGGCCAAGGTCACCGACCACCATGCCATCATCCCGACTGAGCAGCCGCTCAATCTGGCGGCGCTTTCTCATGAGGAGCGCAATATCTACGACCTGGTGGCGCGTCGGTTCTGCGCCGTACTGTCGCAGCCGTTTGAATACGAAGAGACAAAGATCACGCTCACGCTAGGCGGCGAGACGTTTGGCGCGCGCGGTCAGGTTGTGAAGTCTTTGGGGTGGAAGGCGGCCTATGCGCAAACCACTGTGTCGGGCGACGAGGAGGAGACGGAAGATACACAGTCGCTGCCGTCGCTGAGGCAGGGCGACCGTTTGCCGGTGCTGTCCTGCGGCGTGGAGACGGGCAAAACCAAGCCGCCCGCGCGCTACACCGAGGCCACACTGCTCTCGGCCATGGAGAATCCGCCGGTCGACGACAAATCAATGCGCGACGTGCTGCAGGCAACCAGCGGGTTGGGTACTCCGGCCACCCGCGCCGACATTATTGAAAAACTTTTCGCCTCCTTTTACATGGAACGCCGCGGCAAGGAGTTGGTGCCGACCTCCAAGGGCATCCAGCTGATTTCGCTGGTGCCGTCCGATTTGAAATCGGCCGTACTGACCGCTCAATGGGAGCAGCGGCTGCAATTGATCGGCAAAGGACAGGCGCGCGCCGACACCTATCTTGACGAGATGCGCAAATACGCCGCCAAGCTGGTGTCGCAGATTATCGCCAGCACACATGTGTACCGGCACGACAACCAGACGCGCGAGAAGTGTCCCGATTGCGGGAAGTTTTTGCTGGCCGTCAACGGCAAGCGCGGACAGATGCTGGTATGTCCCGACCGGGAGTGCGGGTACCGCAAAAGTGTGTCTATCCAGACCAACGCGCGCTGCCCGAATTGCCACAAAAAGCTGGAGATCCGCGGTGAAGGGGAGAAACGCCAGTTTGTCTGTGTGTGCGGCCACCGCGAGAAGGTTTCCGATTTTGAGAAACGCCGCGGTGAGGCGGGCGCGAACAAGAGCGATGTCCGCAGCTATCTCGAAAAGCAACAGCCGCAGACCGGCGGGAACTTTGCCATGGCCGAGGCGCTGGCCAAATGGAAGGCGCAGAACGAGAAAAAGTAGGATCGAGAAATTCCCGGTTTTGAGAACAATGGAAGCCCGCAAAGAGGGGACAGAACCCCTCTTCACAAAACCGAACATATGTGATATAATCGCGGCACATTTCGGCGGCTGTCTCTGGGCGGCGATGCCGCATCGGAGGGGAAGATCAAATGGACAAGAGCGCGCCCTCATATTCGGATTTTTTGAACGCTGTGGATCCGAGGCTGCACCAGTTTGTGGAGCATGCGCATCGCCTGCTTCTCGAAAACGGATGCAAGCACAAGATCGAGAGGGCCCAAAACGGCTATCTGTTGTCCTATTCCCATAAGCCGACCAAGCGGGTTATCGTCAATTTTGTGTTTCGTAAGAGCGGGCTTGTGATCCGCATATACGCCGACTTTTGTGACCGATATACTGACTTTTTGGAGACTTTGCCGGAGGACATGCTCCAGAAAGTTGACAAGGCGCCGTCGTGCAAGCGGTTGCTCGACATCACGAAGTGCAGCTCGCGGTGCCCAATGGGCTATGATTTTTGGCTCGGCGACAGCCATTATCAAAAATGCCGGTACAACTGTTTCCTGCTGCCGGTCTGCGACGAGAACACTCCGTTTTTGGAGCGGTTTTTGGCCCGCGAGCTGCGGGAACGCGCAGCGTCAACGTGCTGAAGCGGTTTGGCCGGAGTCAATCCACAAATCTTTTGGGAAAGGCGGGATGAGGTGTGTATGAGTCGCTGCGGCAGCAGTCTCTTTTTGAAGATCCGGAGTCGACCGGGCCGCTGGCCAGCCGCCTTCGTCCGCGCACCTTAGAGGAGTTCTTCGGGCAGCGACATCTGCTGGGCGAGGGTAAGGTGCTCCAGCAGCTCATCGCGCGCGATCAGGTCTCCTCCATGATTTTCTGGGGGCCGCCCGGCGTCGGCAAAACCACGCTGGCGCGGATCATCGCCCGCAAAACCGAGGCCGAGTTCATCAACTTCAGCGCCGTGACCAGCGGCATCAAGGAGATCAAACAGGTGATGACCGCCGCCGAACAGGCGCGCGACGTCGGTATCCGTACCATCCTGTTCGTCGATGAGATTCACCGGTTCAACAAGGCGCAGCAGGACGCCTTTTTGCCCTTTGTGGAGCGGGGCAGCATCATCCTGATCGGCGCGACCACCGAAAACCCGTCGTTTGAGGTCAATTCGGCGCTGCTGTCGCGTTGCAAGGTGTTTGTGTTGCAATCGCTTTCGCCGGAAGAACTGGCCGCGTTGCTGCGGCAAGCGCTCAACGACTCGAGAGGGTATGGCGGGCTGAATGTCCGCATTGACGACGAGCAGCTGATGATGCTGGCGCAGTTCGCCAATGGCGACGCGCGGGTGGCGCTCAACACGCTGGAGATGGTGGTGCTCAACGGGACGACCGACGAGACAGGCGTAACCGTGACCCGCGAGATCATTGAGCAATGCGTGAACCAAAAATCGCTGCTCTACGATAAAAACGGCGAGGAGCACTACAACATCATTTCGGCGCTGCACAAATCCATGCGCAACAGTGACGCCGATGCCGCCGTCTACTGGCTGGCGCGCATGTTGGAGGCGGGGGAGAATCCGCTCTATGTTGCCAGGCGGGTCGTGCGGTTTGCCAGCGAGGACGTCGGCATGGCCGACAGCCGGGCGCTCGAGGTTGCCGTAGCGGCCTATCAGGCCTGTCATTTTATCGGGATGCCGGAATGCAGCGTGCATCTGACCCACGCCGTCGTCTACGTGTCGCTCGCGCCCAAGTCGAATGCGCTTGATGTGGCGTACGGTCTGGCGCGCGAGGACGCGCAGCGGATGCTGGCCGAGCCGGTGCCGATGCACATCCGCAACGCCCCGACCCGGTTGATGAAGGAGCTGGGCTACGGCAAGGGCTATATCTATGCCCATGACACCGAGGATAAAATCGCCGAAATGCGTTGTCTGCCCGACTCGCTTGCCGGGCGTAAGTACTACCGCCCGGGTACGCAGGGGCGTGAGGCCCGGGTCAAGGAGCGCATGGAACAGATCGAGCAGTGGCGCCGGGAGCACGGCGTCGAATAAAAGAGAACCTGAAAGCCCGGAGCCGTCGGCCTGACGCTCCGGGCACATTTTTTGTGTATGGGCAACACTGCAAAAATCGACTCGATTGGAAACAAATTCTCCACCGGCTCGGCACACGCCGGTTCGTGCGGCATGGCCTATGGTTTGGAGGACGGTCATTGCGGGCAAATTAAGAATGGTGGGGATGACCGTTGCCTTACGGCTCGGCGCGGTGTCCGTTGAAGACGCCGAAGTACGCGATCTGGAGAATGAATTCCGAGATTTTTTCCGGCGGCTCAGGCATGCCGTCCTGCAGCCATTTTTTCACAGTGCTGATACAGCCGGCAATCTCAAACTCCTGCAGGTATTCCTGCATGCGAGGCTCAAAGGGAGAACTGACCCGCGACGTGACCACCTGCGCCAAATCCATGATGTCCTTCTGAAAGGCAAAGTCGCAGTTCTCGCTGATCAGCGCCTTGAACAAATCGGCGTTTTCCCGCACATACTCAAGTATGCGGGTCAGCACCTGCGCCGAAATGGGGCGATTGTCCTGGTAATCCTGCTTTTCCAGGTATCCCTTCAAATCCGCCATGGCTTCCCGTTCAATCTTGCTGAGCAGGTCATATGGATCGGTGTAATGTGCGTAAAAGGT
>JAVBPF010000107.1:0-15718 GCA_031549735.1 Oscillospiraceae bacterium | reverse complement strand
TGGTGAATCTATGAAGGTGGCCATTGTCGGCTCTCGCCGTCTGCGGGATGATTGTTATGATTCCATCAAAAAGCATGTACCGGTCGGCTGCAGCGAAATCATCAGCGGCGGCGCGGTTGGCGTCGATAAAATGGCCGAGCGCTTCGCCCAGGAAGCACAACTCAAATGTACCGTTATTCTGCCCGATTATCAGAATTTTGATCGGACGGCGCCGTTGATTCGCAACAGGAAAATTATTGAGACTTCAGACTACGTGCTCATTCTCTGGGACGGCATCTCGCGCGGCACACTGCAGGTCATCATGGGCTGTATCAAAACAGGAACGCCCTATCGGCTGTTGCTGTTCCGCGACGGGAAAACCGATGCCGAGCCGGAGGTTTCAGATCACACGGCCTCCCCCGTCGAATAGGAGACAAAACGGTCGCCCGGCCGTTCAAAAGGCGCTCCGAAGGTTCACCCTTCGGAGCGCCTCTATTCTTTTAAGATAACAATCTGAGCGAAGGTCAGACCTGCTCGAACACACCCATTGCCCTGAACTTTTCATACCGCTTGACGGCCAATTCCGGCTCCCTCTCAAGGGTTTGGATCGCCTGAATCAGCGTTGAGCGAATCCGCAGCGCCACTTGCTTTACGTTCTTTTGCGCGCCGCCCTCCGGTTCGGGCAGAATGCCGTCAATGATCCCCATCGACAACAGGTCACGGGCCGTCATTTTCAGCAGCTCGGCCGCTTCCATTTCGCGGCTGGCATCCTTCCAGAGAATGCTGGCACAGCCCTTGGGCGAGATGACCGAATAGAGCGCGTTCTCCAGCATATACACCTGATTGGCCACAGCGATGCCCAGCGCGCCGCCGCTGCCGCCCTCGCCCAACACAAGCGCGATGACGGGCACATTCAACGCCATCATCTCCATCAGATTGCGGGCGATGGCCTCACCCTGACCGCGTTCCTCCGCGCCGATGCCGCAAAAAGCGCCTGAGGTATCGATGAAGGTGATAACCGGGCGACCAAACTTTTCGGCCTGCTTCATCAGCCGCAAAGCTTTCCGGTATCCCTCCGGGTGCGCCATACCAAAATTGGAGGCAATGTTCTCCCGGGTGCTTTTCCCTTTGACATGCCCGATGACGGTGACAGGGCTCCCCTCCACTAGAGCCAGTCCGCCCAAAATGGCCTGATCGTCTGAAAACTGCCGGTCGCCGTGCAGTTCAAAAAAGTCGTCGAAAATCAGTGGGATGTACTCGCGCAGGGTCGGTCGATTGCGCTCCTTCAGAATGCCCTGTTTGATGGCAATGGGAGACAGCTCTTTGGTCGACGCCATGTCACATTCCCCCCTTCCGATGCCAGGAAAGCAGCTTGCCGAGCGTGTCCCGCATCTGTCCGCGCGGCACCAGTGCATCGACAAAACCGTGCGACAGCTGGAAGTCAGCACTCTGGAAATCGTCGGGCAGCTTGTGCTGAATGGTGCCCTCAATGACACGCTTGCCCGCGAAGCCGATCAGCGCGCCCGGCTCAGACAGAATGATATCCCCCAGCATGGCAAAGCTGGCCGTGACACCGCCGGTGGTCGGGTCGGTGAGCACCGTGATATACAGCCCTCCGGCCTGCGAAAACGCGCCGACCGCGCCGCTGACCTTGGCCATCTGCATCAGTGAAAGGATCCCCTCCTGCATGCGCGCGCCGCCCGAGGCGGTAAAGAGAATGACCGGATGTCCGGTCTCAATGCCGCGCTCAAAGAGCAGCGCCAGCTTCTCGCCGACCACGCTGCCCATCGAAGCCATCATAAACCGGCTGTCCATCACGCCGAGCAGCGCGGGCTTCCCTTGGATCAGGCACTCTCCGGTGACGACCGCCTCGCGTAGCCCGGTTTTTTTCTGCAACACTTCAACTTTACGGGCATACCCCGGAAAGTTAAGCGGGTCTTGGGAGGTCAGATCGCCAAACAGCTCGATAAAGCTGTCCGCGTCGGCCGTGCACAGCACGCGCTCCGGCGCCGAAAGGCGCTGGTGCCGACCGCACAGCGGGCACACGTGAAAGGCTGCCTCAAAGTCGTCCTGGTACACCTGCTTTTGACAGCCCGGACAGGTGATGTATGAATCGGTGGGCATATCGACCTGGCTTTCCCGCAGCACCCGCTCGGCCAACGGAACCGAGATATAGCGGGCTTTCTTGAACAAATCGGATAGCGGCATATTGGCTCTCCTTTCGCATGCCATGGTAAAAAGGCCATCATATGTGAATTGTTAACTTGTAATTATGAAATGTTAAGCTATTGGGGGGCGTCAAAATGATGGCTCTCCAAATAGTCGATGGTGAAATCGCCGTGGATGAAATCCATATCCCGCAGGATCTGAAGCTGGTAGTCCACCGTCGTGTGAATGCCCTCGAACAGAAGCTCGGCCAGCGCGCGGCGGGTACGCGCCATGGCCTCGGCTCGGTCGCGCCCATGCACGATGAGCTTGGCCAGCAACGAATCGTAGTAGGGCGGCACGGTGTAGCCCTGATAGACGGCCGAATCCACACGCACGCCCGGCCCCCCGGGAAAATTAAGCCCCATGATTAAGCCGGGGCAGGGCGCGAAATGGCGCGAAGGATCCTCCGCGTTGATGCGGCATTCGATGGCGTGGCCGGACTGTTTGAGATCCTCCTGCGTCACCGAGAGCTTTTGGCCGGCCGCCACGCGAATCTGTTCGGCCACCAAATCCAGCCCAGTCACCCATTCGGTCACCGGATGCTCGACCTGAATGCGTGGATTCATCTCCATGAAGTAGTAGTTGCGGTCTGCGTCGACAAGGAACTCGACCGTTCCGGCGTTGTAGTACCCGGCCGCACGCGCGATGCGCACCGCCGCCGCGCCCATGTCGGCCCGCAGCTCCGGCGTCAAAAACGGGCTGGGCGATTCCTCGATCAGCTTCTGGTGCCGCCGCTGAATCGAACACTCGCGCTCAAACAGATGTACCAGGTTGCCGCGTTTATCCCCCAGCACCTGAATCTCAATGTGCCGGGGTGATTGAATGTACTTTTCCATGTAGAGTCCGTCGCTGGCAAAACTGCTCAACGCCTCGGCGCGCGCGGCGTTGAAGGCGGACACGAGCTCATCGACCCTGTTGACCAGCCGGATGCCCTTGCCGCCGCCGCCCATGGCCGCCTTGATCATCAGCGGATAGCCGATGGTCTCGGCCACCTCGCGGGCCTGATCCAAATCTCTCACAAGGCCGCCCGATCCGGGTACCACAGGCACACCGGCCTTGGCCGCCGTCTCAAGCGCTTTGGTTTTCTCGCCCAACAGCCGCAGGGTTTCCGGCGTCGGGCCGATGAAGGCCATGCCGTGGTTGATGACCATCTCGGCGAACGCGGCGTTCTCCGAAAGAAAGCCGTAGCCGGGATGAATGGCGTCGGCGCCGATGGCCATGGCCGCCGAAATAATCCGCTCCGGGTTGAGGTAGCTCTCCCGTGCGGGCGCCGGCCCGATACAGATGGACTCGTCGGCGATCTGCGTATGCAGCGCGTCGGCGTCGGCCTCCGAATAGACCGCCACCGAAACGACGCCCAAATCCCGGCAGGTGCGCAGAATCCGGACGGCAATTTCGCCGCGGTTGGCAATGAGTATACGTTTAAACATATGGCTTTTCCCTCAGTCTTAAAGTGAAAAATGAAATCTGGACGGCGCTGTGCGAGGCCATCTGTCAGCGCACGGCGAAGGTCAGCTTACCGTAGGCCGCCTTTACGCCGTCGACGGTGGCCACGGCGTTGCCATGTCCCACGCCACCGAAGATCTTCGTGATTTCGGTCTCCAACACAAGCGTATCGCCAGGACGCACCATTCGTTTGAACCGAACGCCGTCGATACCGGCAAAAAAGCCGATCTTCCCCTTAAATTCAGGCATCGAAAGCGTGGCAACAGCGCCAACCTGCGAGAGCGCTTCCACAATGAGCACGCCCGGAACAACAGGATGGTCGGGAAAGTGGCCCCGGAAGAATTCCTCCCGGCCGGTGACATGCCAGTAGCCCTTGGCACGCTTGCCGACTTCAAGCTCGGTGATTTCATCGATGAGCAAAAAAGGGTCCCGATGGGGAATGATCTCCATAACCTCCGCGCGGTTGAGCATCAGCGATCCTCCATTTCAAACAGCACTTGTCCAAACTCCACCAACTGGCCGTTTTTCACCGGCGCGCGCACGACGACGCCGTCGGCCTCGGCCTCGATCTCATTCATCATCTTCATGGCCTCGATGATACACAGCACATCGCCCTTGGACACCTTCTGCCCCACCGTGACAAAGGGCTTGGCGTCGGGATCGGCCGCGGCATAGAACGTGCCCACAATGGGCGAGGTCACTTTGCGCGTATCGGCACCGGTGTCCGCCGCCGGCTCCGGCTCGGACGAGACCGAAACAGACACGGCATCGGCCGCGGCGATCACAGCGGCTCTCGACGGCGCAATCACCCCGCCGCGCTCCAGCTCAATCTGCACGTCGTCCCACTGCACGCTCATCCGGGACACGTCGGACCCCTTGAGGCGCTGCAGCAGTCCGTCGACGACGTCAAAGAATTCTTCTTTTTTCATGATGATGCTCCTCTACTTGGAGAATTTTTCAAACAACAGCGACGCATTGTGTCCGCCAAAACCCATGGAATTGCTCAGCGCCGCGCTGACCTCGGTATGGCGTGCCACCAAAGGTACATAATCCAGATCACATCCGGGATCGGGCTCAAGCAGGTGAATGGTGGGCGGGATGATGTCCTCGCGGCAGGCCAGAACCGAGGCAATCGCCTCCACGCCGCCGGCCGCGCCCAGTAAATGACCGGTCATCGACTTGGTCGAGCTAATGGCCACCGTCCGCGCCGCCGCACCCAGCGCGCCCTTGATAGCGCAGGTTTCGATGCGGTCGTTGATCGGCGTGCCGGTGCCATGTGCGTTGATGTAGCTGAGCTGTTCAGGCCGCAGTTCGGCCATGCCCAAAGCCCCGCGCATAGCGCGCGCCGCGCCCGCGCCCTCGGGATCGGGTGCCGTGATGTGATAGGCGTCCGAGGTGGACGCATAACCGGTCAGCTCGGCATACACAGTTGCGCCGCGCTTCTCGGCGGACTCCAGCGTCTCCAGCAAAATGACGCCCGCACCCTCGCCCATCAGGAACCCATTGCGGCGGCTGTCAAACGGAAGCAACCCCAAGTCGGGGTCGTCCGCCTCGGACAGCGCCGTCATATTGGCAAATCCAGCTAGCGCTAGTGGCGTGATGGCCGCCTCGGCTCCACCGGCCAAGCAGGCGTCTAGCTCGCCCCGGCGAAGGGCAAAAAAAGCCTCGCCGATGGCCTGTGTCCCGGTCGCGCAGGCGCTGACCGGACAGACCGTGGCGCCTTTGAGTCCGTGAATCATCGAAATCATACCGGCCGCCATGTTGGAAATCATCATCGGGATGAAGAACGGCGAGATGCGTCCCGGCCCCTTTTCCAACAGCTTGGCATGCTCCTGCTCGAAGGTCAGCAAACCGCCGATACCGCTGGCGACATACGCGCCAAACCGCTCCCGGTCAATGGACGCCGTGTCTCCCGCGTCGCTCATGGCCATGTTGGCCGCGGCAATGGCCATTTGACAATAGCGGTCGTTGCGCCGCGCGTCCTTCTTTTCCATAAAGTCTTCCGGTGCGAAATCCTGCACCTCACCGGCCAATTTGGCCTTGTGTCCCGTCGTATCAAAGGCGGTGATGGGCTTGAGCCCGCACACGCCGTGGATCAGGCTCTCCCAATAGGCCTGCCATCCGATTCCGATCGGCGTCACAACGCCCATGCCGGTAACCACAACCCTTTTCAATCGCTCTCACTCCGCTCACGAATTTGTCTCTCTCCAATGAAACTGCCTGGGCTGCCTGCTTTACAGCGCGAGGCCGCCGTCGATCACAAACGTCTGCCCCGTGATATAATCGGCTTTGGGCGACGCCAAATAAGCCACCAAGTCAGCCACTTCTTCCGGCTTGCCCAGACGACCGAGTGAAACGCGCGCGAGGATCTCATCGGCGTGCTCCTCGGTCAGCGCCTCGGTCATATCGGTCTCGATGAGTCCCGGCGCGACGGCGTTGACCGTGACGCCCCGATTGCCCAATTCTTTGGCCGCCGCCTTGGTCAGGCCGATTACGCCCGCCTTGGCCGCCGAATAGTTGACCTGTCCCGCGTTGCCGGAGATGCCGGCCACCGAGGCGATGTTGATGATTTTGCCCGACCGCTTCCGGAACATATAGGGAGAGATCTGCCGAGTCAGATGATACACACCCGAAAGGTCGGTCGCGATGACCTCATCCCACTGCTCCTCACGCATGCGCACCAACAACCCGTCCCGGGTGATGCCGGCGTTGTTGACCAGCACGTCGACGAATCCAAATTTTTCAATGGCCGCGTCGCACAGTGTCTTGGCGGACGACGAAACCGAGAGATCGGCACTCATAATGTACACGAACGCGCCCAATGCGCGGCAATCCTCCGCTACCTGGTCGATGCGCTCGGTATGGCTGCGGCAAGTCAGAAACAGATCGAACCCATCCCTTGCCAGCGCCACGGCCACGGCCGCGCCAATACCCCTCGCCGCGCCCGTAATCAGCGCCACCCTGCGTTTGTGTGTCTCACTCATACTGGTTCTCCTCCAACCCTCTGCAATGTTTTATGCATGACGCTTTCGGCGTCGACAAACATTCTCTTGATGATTTCGGCCACGGGCGCGCGCGCCGCAACCAACCCGGCGATTTGCCCGGCCATGAACGACCCGTTTTCCCGGTCGCCTTCCCGAGCCGCCTTGCGCAACGAACCCGCCGCGAACAACTCCAGTTCTTCCAGAGACGCGCCGCTCTTTTCTTTTTCCAAGAACGCGCGCACAAAGGGACTTTTCAGCTGGCGGATCGGATGTCCGCCCGAACGCCCGGTGACCTGCGTGCCGATGTCATTCGCCGCAATCACCTTGTCTTTGTATGTGTCGTGAATGGTGCACTCATCGGCCACCAGGAACACCGTACCGCACTGCACGGCGTCGGCGCCCAGCATGAAAGCCGCCGCGGCCGTCCGCCCGTCGGCAATGCCGCCGGCCGCAATGACCGGAATACGCACGGCATCAACCACCTGCGGCACAAGCGCCATGGTTGTGAGCTCTCCGATATGTCCGCCCGCCTCGCAGCCCTCGGCCACAACGGCGTCGGCACCCATCTTCTCCATGCGGACAGCCAGCGCGGTCGAGGCCACCACCGGGATGACCGTCACGCCGTTTTTCTTCCACAGCTCCATGTACTTGCCGGGACTGCCCGCGCCGGTAACCACAAAAGGCACCTTCTCCTCCACGACCAGTTGAGCTAGGTCGTCGGCAAACTCGCTCATCAGCATGATGTTCAGTCCGAAGGGCTTTTTCGTCAGTGTCCTGGCCTTCCGAATCTCGTAACGAATGACGTCGGTGGGCGCCGCGCCGCCCGCGATGAGCCCCAGACCCCCGGCCTCCGAGACGGCAGCGGCCAGCGAGGCATCGGCCACCCAGGCCATCCCGCCTTGAATGAGGGGAAATTCAATGGCAAAATCACGTGTAAACCGGGTTTCGATCATGGCTCTCCGCTCCATTCAAAAACAGTGGCTCCGTAGGTAAGTCCGCCGCCGAAGCCAACCATCAGAATCTTGTCGCCGTTGCGAATGCGCTTTTGCCGGTGCAGCTCGTCCAAACTGACCGGGATGCCCGAACTGGAGATGTTGCCGTACTGCTCCAGCGTCATAATCATCTTCTCAGGCGGGATGTTGTGTTTATCCTGCACCGATTTCAGGATGCGCACGTTGGCCTGATGCGGAATGACAAAATCAATATCATCCATGGAAAGCCCTGTCTCCTCCAGCACCCGGTCAATGGCCATCGGCATGGCCTTGACGGCAAACTTATAGACTTCCTGGCCGTTCATTTCGACCGTACCGCCCACAGGCGTGCTGAGCGCCGCGCCCAAATCGCCTTTGGCGCCCAAGTAGGAGCCGAGGAAGCCGCCCGAACCCTCCCGCGCGGAGAGCGCCGCCGCGCCCGACCCGTCACCAAACAATATGCAGGTTGTCCGGTCGGTATAATCGGTAATGCTGGACAGCTTCTCGCTGGATACCACCAGCGCGTGTTTGACGAACCCGGTGCGGATATAGCGCGCGGCGATGTCAAGGGCATAGATAAAACCGGTGCAGGCCGCGTTTAAGTCGAAACAGAACGAATTGACAAGGCCCAGATGATGCTGCAGATCACAGGCGATGGAGGGAATGCGGTTTTCGGGCGTTACGGTGGCGACGACCAATACGCCGATGTCCTCCGGGGAAAGCCCCGACTGTGCAAGCGCCCGCCGTCCCGACTCAATCGCCATGTCCAGTGTGGTCAGCTCATGCGCCATGCGGCGTTCACGGATGCCGGTGCGCGTGCGGATCCACTCGTCGCTGGTGTCCACCATTTCCGAAAGGTCGTCATTGGTCAAAACATCGGGCGGCAGGAAGCTGCCCGTCCCGACAATATGCGCGTTCAATGTGGAAAATCCTCCTCACAACAAGCGGAGAGGCCGACAGGAAAGATCAGCAAATTGCCTCTTGCTTCAATCTTTATTTGTGATATACTTTGATAAACTAACTATTTTCCAAATCATTATATGAGGAAGTGCTGCGCTTGTCAACCAAAGCTTTTCTTTTCCCCGGTCAGGGCGCGCAAAAGCCCGGTATGGGGCAAGCCCTGTACAACAACTTCACCGAAGCCAAACGCGCCTTTGAGCGCGCCTCCGATATCTTGGGACAAGACATGCGAAAGCTGTGCTTTGATACCGACGAGCAGACGCTCAGCCGCACCGAAAACGCCCAGACCGCGCTGTTTCTCGTCTCGATGGCCACGCTTGAGGTGCTGGCCTCGCTGGGCGCTACCCCCGACGCGGTGGCCGGTTTTTCGCTGGGCGAATGCAGCGCCGTGGCGGCGGCCGGCTGTGTGTCGTTTGAGGACGGTCTGCGCTTGGTGCAGACGCGCGCCGACGCCATGCAGAAGGCCGCCCAAGAACGCCCGGGCGGCATGGCAGCCGTGCTGGGCCTCGATTTCGACGCGGTGGCCGGCCTCTGCGCGAAAACCGACGGCTTTGTCCGGGCGGTCAACGACAACTGCCCCGGGCAGGTGGTCATAGCCGGCGAGCCGGACGCGCTTTCGGCGGCCTCCGAGGCGTGCCGCGCATCCGGCGCCAAGCGTGTCGTGGCACTCAATCTTTCGGCCGCCTTCCACACCGAACATATGCAACCCGCCGCGCAAACCCTGCGCGCGTTCGCCGAGTCGTTATCCGTGTCCGCGCCGAAGCATCCCCTTTATACCAACGTCACCGGACGCCAGTGGAACGGAGAGCCTTCGCTTCCGGTGCTTCTCTCACAAGCGGTACAGAGCCCGGTGCTTTTCCTTTCCTGCGTGCGTTCCCTGCTTGCGTCCGGCGTGACGTCCTTTGTCGAGGTGGGCGCCGGCAAAACTCTGTCCGGCTTCGTCCGCCGCATCAACAGGGAGGCCGCCGTCTGCTCCACCGACACGGTTGAGGATATAAAAGAGCTTCTGACTGTTATAAATCCATAGGAAATACTCGGTGACCACCGGTTAAACCGGCCTGCCTGAAAATTCGATCGCCCATGAACCTGGCGCGAAGGAGTGAACGATCTTGGATAGCGAAGGCCTGCTCATTCTGAACAGCCTGGAAGAGATATACAATGGCTTTCGCCGAATCGAAGCCAAAGCGTTGTCGGTCAACCATACCAAGCTCTCGATCAGCGAGTGGCACATCATCGAAAAAGTCGGCGAACGGCACAGAATGCGGCTGGGCGACCTGGCGTTGGCCTGCGGCGTCAAGATGGCCTCGATGACCATTGCCGTCAACAAGCTGGTCGCCAAGGGCTGTCTGCTGCGCCAGCCGATGCTGGAGGACCGCCGAGGCGTCTACATCCTGCTGACCCGCCGCGGACAAGCCGCCTACCGGATTCATAAGACCTTTCTCAACCGGATGCTTTCGGTCATGCTGCGGGATATGGACGCCCTCCAAATTGCCAATCTGAGCAAAACATTCAATACATTGAAAAAATTTATAGCCCAATACGAATAAGCCAGGGCGAGCGTTGCCCGAAAAAAGGGTGCATAAAAATCTCCTCATCGGTCAAAATACTCGATAGGATTCGGCGAAAAGCGTCCAAGGGCAACAATGATTCATGAAGACATGGTGATTCGGCGAAGCGCCGTGCCGTATGAATCAGCGGGCACCCAGATCGGGCGCCGCCGAACAACAACAAAGCGCAATCTGAGGAGATGAAACTTTGGACAGGATTTCTTTGATTCTGGTCATCATTGGTGCCCTCAACTGGGCCAGTGTCGGCCTTTTCCACTTTGATTTCGTGGCCGCCCTCTTCGGTGGGCAAACGGCCACCATCAGCCGTATTGTCTATACATTGGTCGGTTTGGCCGGTGTATGGTGCGTATCCCTGTTGTTCCGGGAACGCGACCGCGGTATGATCGACGAGCGATAATGACGTCGGGTCTGTGCGGGTATCGGATTGATTTCATCCCGATACCCGCCCTTTTTGTAGATAATCACTGAAAAACCTTTAGGAGTTGTTTGTTTTTTCTTTGTTTAGTCTCTATACATTTCGAACGATAAACGGTATCATAGAGAAGAAAAACACTTTCCTGACGACACATGTGGAGGAGGCCGACATATGTCTAAGACCAAGCCCGGTCAAACCGAAATTCTTTTGGAGAGCGGAACCAATGAGCTCGAAATCATGGAATTCACCATCGCCGGCAACATTTTCGGCATCAACGTGGCCAAAGTGACCGAGATTATGAAATACGCGCCGGTCAATCCGATGCCCAATTCACACCCCAACATCGAGGGGATCTTTAAGCCGCGCAATATGATCATCACGGTCATCGACCTGCCCTCCTATATGGGACTGCCCACGCATGACGACAGCAGTCGGGATATGTTCATTATCACCAACTTCAATAAAATGTCCTGCGCCTTCCACGTGCACACAGTTGAGGGCATCCACCGCATTTCATGGAACGACATTGAGAAGCCGGACACGACCATCTACGGCGGCACGGAGGGTTTGGCCACCGGCATCGCCAAGTATCAGGATCGGCTCATCACCATCATCGACTTTGAGAAGATCGTGTTTGACATCAGTCCGGCCAGCGGCATTCAGATGTCTGAAATCCAGCAGTTGGGTGAGCGCGAGCGCAACATGCTGCCCATCGTGCTGGCTGAGGATTCGGCGCTGTTGAAGAAAATGATTATGGACGCTCTGCACGAGGCAGGGTACCAGAACGTCACGGCCTTCCCCAACGGCCAGGAGGCTTGGGACGCGCTGGAGGATATGGCCAAGGAGGCAGGTGAAACCATCGCCAAGCGGGTCAGTTGTATCATCACCGACATTGAGATGCCCAAAATGGACGGACACCGACTCACCAAGCTCGTCAAGGAAAACCGCATTCTGGCCAAGGTGCCGGTTATCATATTCTCTTCGTTGATCGACGAGGCTATGCGTCAGAAGGGCACGCAGTTGGGCGCCGACGCGCAGCTGTCCAAACCTGAAATTGGGAACCTGGTATCCACGGTGGACAAGTGGATTCTCAAATGATATACTGCCGTTGGAGGCATGGCATCACCGAGCCGGGGAGTCAAACTCCCCGGCTCTACCTGTCTTTCTGGCCGGTTCGATTCCGGTCCGATATTGATGAATGAAGGAGACTCAACATGAAAAACACCAAGCGTATCGTAGCCGTTTTGCTGGCTCTGCTGCTGCTCTGTCCCCTCTGGCCGAACGCGCTGGCCGAAACAACCGAAACGATTGACCTATCGACCTCCATCGAAAAGGCCGTGTCGTTCTACAAGTCTCAGCCGACACTGACCAGCTGCTGGGATGTTTTGGCGCTTGCCTCGGCCGGCGTCGCCGTGGAGACTGAGGGCTTCACATTTCCCGACCTGACCGCGTGGAGCGCATACTCCACATCGGAACATGCGCTGCGAACCCTCACCGCGCTGGCGTTGAACAAGGATCCCCGCAACCTGGCGCTTCTGCCCGACGGTCGTAAAGCGGACTACATAGCGGAATTGGAAGCTCGCGCCGATATCAAGGAAGACGGAAGCGTCTTTTATGGCGACATCACCTCGCTGACCTTCGGCATTCTGGCGCTGGAACTGACCGATCCGAACGGTTACCCGCGCGCATACGGCAGCGCCACGCTGCGGCTGCTGCAGCACGCCGACGGCGGGTTCTCCTATGCCGGCAACGACAGCGACGTTGACATCACCGCCATGGCTCTTTTGGCGCTCAGCCGGTTTGGCGAACCCTACCGGAAAGAAACGCAGGCCGCCGTCAACTACCTGCTCTCACAAATGACCAACAACGGCGGATACATCTCCCCCTGGTCGCCGGCCAAGGCCGAAAACGCCTGCACCGTAGCCACCGTCATTTCCGGATTGTGCGCGGCGGGGTATGCCGACAACGCCGCCGTTGCCAAAATGACAGCCAACCTGCTGTCCTTCCAGTTGGAGGACGGTTCCTTCTGCTATGAGCCGGGCGGCGGCAGCGATGCTTTCGCCACACGGCAGGCCCTGCTGGCCTTGGGCGACCTCAAAAACGGCAGTCTTTACAACCGTCTGACATACAGCGGCGAGCAAACGACCCGTCCGCTTCTGGAGCGCCTCTATGCCGATGCCTCCGCGATCTCCGAATGGGCGGTCGAACCGGTCGAATTCATGTTCAACAAGAACATTATGACCGGTGCCTATGAGTTTTTCAAACCGCGCAACACCCTGTCCCGAGGAGACTTCTTCCTGATGCTCTATCGGTTGGCCGCGCCCGAAAGCTTCACCACACCGAGTCTGCCCTCGGATGTCAAGCGCACCGACTATTACGCCCAGGCCGCGCTGTGGGCAGTCGGCGCCGGGCTGGCCGAGGTGCGTGACGGGCAGTACCGCCCGCAGGCCGCCATTACGCGCGAGGAAGCCGCCCTGGCCATCGCGAAATACTATGAGCTGGACACCTCGATTTGGAAGTCCGTCTCCGCTCAGATCACCGACTGGGACAGCATCACCGAACACATGCGCCCGTATGTGGCCGCTATCTTCAATGAGGGTATCATGGTTGGGCATCAGGGACGCTTCCGCCCGCAATCCACTTTGACGCGTGAGGAAGCGGCCAAGCTCTTCTGCAACATTCTGACATGAGACGGCTCTCGCTTGCCCTCAGCCTTCTGTTCCTGCTCGTCCTGACCGCTTGCGGTCAACCTCCCGAGAAGAACCAGGAGCCGTCGCCGAGCTCTTTTGACGCTTCAGCTACTGCCGTTCCGGACGACGTTTGGTTCCCCTCCCCCGCTGCCCCCTCCGAGTCGATGCCGTCCGGGGACGCCCCGTCGAACACCCCGACGGCGTCATCTCCGAATACAGACGCGACCTCACCCGCTCTGACGACCGATGAGCACGCAACGCCCGGCATGGACTCCGCCACGCCATCACCGAAAGCCTCGCCGGCCACGACGCCCCCGGTCACCGGCTCCGCAGCGCCGGTTCCTCCCGCACCCAAACCCTCCGTCTCACCCGAACCGGCGTCGGAAGACATCACGGTGGTCATCACCGCCCTGGATTTTGTTTGGCCGACAGTCATCATAGCTCAGGCCGACGAGATCCAAACCGCCTTCGACGCACTGAGCTATGCCTGCAATGAGTCGGGGTTGGCGTTGACGGTAAAGGGCAGCGGTTCGACGGTCTACGTCGCGGCCATCGGCGAATATCGTGAGTTTGATTTTGGCCCGCTTTCGGGCTGGCTGTTCTGGGTCAACGGCCGGAAATCCACCGTGGGCGCCGGCGCCTGTTCCCTTTCGCCCGGCGACCGTGTGGCGTTCGCCTATGTGGAGGATTTTTCGAAGTTCTAATGGACGGATCGTGTCCGTATCGGCGCTGATCTACCCCATTATACCTTCTTACTTTGCAAAAGGTTTCACTTTTATGCATTCGGGAAGTTATTTCCCGAATGCATTTCTTGTTTACACCGCAATACAGAAACCGCTTGTCGAAAAACAGGTTCCTCAACAAGCGGCGCCTCACACCCACTCAAAGTCCCGGCATATGATAAGTCGAAGGGAGTGTGAGAATGCATGGCCGACTGTCTCATCTTGAGTCGATCTCTCACAACCGCGCAGCGGTTTGTCCGGTGTCTGGAGCAATGCGGTCTGAGCGGCCGCGTCGTCCGCGCCCCCGGCAAGCTGACCGGCAACGGCTGTGGGTATGCCGTCGCCGTCCCGTATCGGCTCCTGCAAGAGAGCATGGTCTGTTTGCGCAAGAGAGGGCTTCGCCCCGGCAAAGCCGTCATGTTGGATAACGATCAACCCCGTGAGTGGCTGCCATGATCTATCTCGACAGCGCAGCCACCACGTTGCATAAACCCCCAGCTGTCGCCCGTACCATGCAAAAAGCACTGGCCGAGTGCGCCGGCGCCGGACGCGGCGGACATCGCGCCGCTATGCGTTCGGCCGAAGTTCTCTTTGAAACCCGTCTGGCCGCCGGACGATTGCTGTACATTTCCGACCCGGAAAGGGTCGTTTTCACCGGCAACGCCACCCACGCCCTCAACATCGCCATTGCTCACGCCCTGCCTCATACCGGAGGCCGCGTGATTGTGTCGGGCTACGAGCACAATGCCGTCATGCGCCCGCTTCATCACGCACAGGAGCGGGGCACCGACGTCACCGTCGTACGCTTTCCCCCCTTCAATCCGGACGCCGCCCGAGCAGCCTTCGAGCAGGCGCTGCGGGAACCAGCCGACCTGCTGATCACAACACAGGTCTCCAACGTATTCGGCACCGTCGTTCCGGTCGCGGAGATTCTGCACATGGCACGGCAAAAAGACGTCCCGGTCATCGTGGATGCCTCGCAGGCCGCGGGCGTTCTGCCCATACAAATCGACCGTCTGCCCCCTGCCTTCTGGTGTATGCCCGGACACAAGGCATTGCTGGGGCCACAGGGCACAGGGCTTTTGATCTGCCCGCCGGACACAACGGTTTCCCCCCTGATCCGAGGCGGCACCGGCAGCCAGTCGGCGCTGCTGGATATGCCCGCCTTCCTCCCAGACCGGCTGGAGCCCGGCACACACAACATTCCCGGTATCGCCGGACTGCTGGCCGGGCTTTCCTATCTGCTGGTCAGAGGCACCGACGCCATACGGCGTGAGGAAAACGGCCTGTTGACCGCCGCTGTGGAACGGCTTTCAACTCTCCCCGGCCTCACCCTTTGGGCAGGGGGCGCGCCGGAACATCAAACCGGCGTGCTGTCCTTTAACCTCGAAGGCATGGATCCCGAACATCTGGCCGAGAAATTGTCCGAACGCGGGTTCGCTCTGCGCGCCGGCCTACACTGTGCCCCGGCGGCGCACCAGACCGTCGGCACCTTCCCGGCCGGAACGGTACGCGCCAGCTTTTCCCCGTTCAACACCATGTCCAATATTGACGCGCTGGCTGAAGCAATGGAGGCCATCGCGGGCAAACAGGCAACCCGATGAGTGCCCCATGCAAAAAAGAGCGGACGGCTGTTGAACAGCACCCCATTTGTTAGACAGTATGCTATACTGGAAAGCAAATGGGGTGTTTTTATGCCAAAAGGGATACCAAACAAACGATACACAGCAGAATTCAAACGGCAAGTGATTGAAACAATGCGTGCGGAGCATCTG
>JAVBPF010000004.1:0-21965 GCA_031549735.1 Oscillospiraceae bacterium | reverse complement strand
CAGATGCTCCGCACGCATTGTTTCAATCACTTGCCGTTTGAATTCTGCTGTGTATCGTTTGTTTGGTATCCCTTTTGGCATAAAAACACCCCATTTGCTTTCCAGTATAGCATACTGTCTAACAAATGGGGTGCTGTTCAGCCGGACATCCCTCTTCTTTATCAATACCTATGGAAGCACTTGTTTTTCGCATGCGCTGTCGAGAATGAGGCCGCCCGCGTATTGCGTTAAATCCAGCGATTTTCCCTCGGGGAGAAAGACGGTGCAGGTCACCCACGGATACTCCAGAACCGTGGAGTCATACCGCACATCGGCATTCGACACCAGAAGGGGGCGGGTGTCCGAGATAAAACTGACAACCTCTTGCAACAATTCTTTCCCTTCGGCACGGTTGGAGGTGCGTGAGGACACGGTGTAGGCGACACGGATCGATGGCTCGTCCGAGGGGAAAACCTTGACCATGCTTACGCCGGAAGAGATTTTTAGGCGGTCAGCCAAAGGAAACGAACGCTCTCCCGATACCTCGGCGTATTCGGTGTGGACATTCAGAATCTTGCTCCAGTCGTCCTGCGCGCCCAGTGCCGAAAAGGCCATCGAGGCGGTGTAGAACGCGGTGCTGACCATCAGAATCAGGCCGATGAAGACGATGCTGAGCACGTCATAGCGCAGCTTGACCTCGCCCTCCTGTTTGCGCCGGAGAAAAATCAGAATCTCAACGCCCAGCGCGATCAGAATGAGCGGCCAGCCGTGTGTCAGTACCCACAGCAGCGAAAAATGGAAAAACAGGGAGAGCAACATCACAAGACCGACCAGAATCAACGTGAGTCCCATCGTAAAGGAACCAACACGAGCTTGCTTCATGATTCCTTCGACTCCTTTCGTTTGCGCGGGCCGGACAGCAGGCGGATCCCGACGACTACAAGCGCCAGCGCCAACAGGATCGGCCACATGTATTGCTCCACACGATACACGAAAGTGCTGACGGCCTCGTTCATGGTATCGTGAAGCAGGGGGAAAATCGTACTAACCAAAAGAATCAGTATGCCCAAGGCAATGAGAGACCCGCCGATGGCTCTCTGTGCCTTTTTGCTGACGCTCAGTGTGATCATAAAGGAGAGGGTGAACCGGTCGTCGTCGGGGAATTCGACGCAGTCCCGGCGCATTTTGGTCAGCATGTGCATCGAGTCAAACATGGCGTAAGGCCACACGACAATCAGTCCGGTGACGGGGATACACAGCAGCATACCGAGGTGGAGCGAGCCGACCAGTGCTGTCAGACAGATGGCGGCGGCGAACATCAGCATGTACTGCAATCCTCGCTTCATGTAACCGAGGTACATATGGCCCGCGCCGGGCAGACAGGAAAACAGAAAGGTGAGAAAACGATTCTTCTTCATTCCACTGGCTCCTTTGCCGTAAGATCGGGGAGAACTGTAAAGGGGAGTTTGGGGAGACTCGAAATAGACGTCTGGTTTTTTGGGATTGCTTATCCGTCGTGGCGCCTACCGCAATCCTTCCAGAAAGCGCATCAGCTGATCGGCGGGCAGGGCGATCCAACTCGCCACATCCTGGAATACCCCCAGAACGGCCATCAGCATCACGCAGGCGGCACCGGAGAGACAAGCAGCGGCCAGCACACGTCTGCGGAAAAGCGACTCGCGTTCCTCACACCGGCGCGTCTCCGCGACATGCCTCAGAATACCGGCGGACAGATCACGGGAGGGGTGCTGTAAATCCGATTCACAGTCGGCGATGAATTGCGCCAGGGCCGCGTCGTCGTTCAAAAGCGGCGCAAATGGATACCCGTTGTGTTCGTTCATATTCTGTCCCACCTTTCTTTTAGCATTTTCCGCGCGCGATAGAGTCGGGTTTCGACGGTGCGCACCGAGAGCTTGTCTTCTCGGGCAATCTCGGCCACGCCCGCGCCCTCATGGACAATGCGCCGCAAAAGGGTCGCGTATTTGGCCGGCATGCTGTTCAGAGCTTGCTGAAGTTGCTCGAGCGTTTCATGGTGCTCTGCCATCCGCTGGATGTCTTCTCTGGCTTCCAGCGTCTTGACGTTCTCTTCGTAGGGCTCGGCAGGGGGGCGTGCTCGAATCGATTTTAGGTGGTCGAGCGAGGTGTTCACGGCGATTTTGCACAGCCAGGCTTTCGGGTGAATCCCGTCAAAGGAATCCAGAGAGAGATAGGCTTTCACAAAGGTGTCCTGCGTCAGATCCTCGGCGTCGGAGGGGATTCCGGTTATCTTTAGGCAAACGGTATAGATGAGGTTCTGATACTGGGTCACAAGTTCGGTGAGCCGCGCGCTTTTTGGCAGCGACCCGAACGGAACCATGTCGTTGTCCATATCTCCCCTCCTTTGCCCGGGCTCAACCTCTTAAACGACAGAGAAATGAAAAGCACTTCAAAAAAGAAAAAGTAATTTTTATCCTTAGGTATGTCTCGACGAAAAAGGCCCCCGCGTTGAAACGGGAGCCGCATTTTTCATCAGAAATATCGTTGGCTTACGGGGCGGACAACATGGTCTCCACCGCACGCGTGTAAGCGTGGATGTAACCGGAAACACTCTCGTATTCGCCCACAAGAAGAGTGTGGTAGGCCTGCCCTTGGACGAAATTGTCCTTTAGGTATTCCTGTTCACGGTAATATTGTCCGAGCGCTTTCAGCGTCTCACAGTAGTTCCGCAGTGGGGTGTCCAGTGCTTTGAGCGCGTTGTCGGCCTCCTCCTTGACGGGGGCTTTATCGGCATATTTTAGGGCCTCGTCCAAGGCCTCAATTACAGGAATATCGGATAGTGTAAAACCGTGAAAATCATCACCGACATTTATTCTCTCCGCCCAGCCAAATGCCTCGGCATACCCGCCCAAAGCGACCAGATAGCTGCCGGCCAGTTCGTTGTTAAGCGCGATATACGCGTCGATTTTTTCGGCCTCCGTTGCAACCGTGTCCGTGTCGGAGACGCTGCATCCGGGGAAAAGCGCCAGCGATAGGGTGACGGTGAGCAACAGGCACATCAATGTTTTTTTCATATCGATTCTCACTTTCCCGGCAACCGATGACTTGGGGTCGCGCGTGTCATCAAGAAAGCCCTTCCCAGCGGCAGAGCGCCATATCAACCCGACCATCCGGCAGGAAGGGAACACCCTCAGTCTCCAGCAGCATACGACGCAGCTCGGCGTGTTCGCCACCGGTGACACGGCCATCGTCCATAACCACACGCTGCCAAGGGTACGTCTCGGGGCAGACGCGCATGGCCCACCCGACCGCCTGCGCACCGCGTGGCCGGCCGAGCATCCGCGCGATCTGGCCATAGGAGACCACCTTACCGCGGGGGACGCGCGCCACGGCCGCATAGACTTGTTGGAAAAAGGGGGCCACCTGTGATCCCTCCTGTCTGAAGCGACGCTGAATCATCAGCGCTTTCCCGGAGATATCTTATCTCGTGGCCGGCGAAAACGCAACCCCATGGCAAAGGAATCTTAAGCGCCTATGTCGCTATTGGACGATTCATGGTATAATACCGCAGGACAGTCACAAAGTGAATCGCCCTACAAACAGATATGACGTTGGTGATGCAATCCATGATATTCTTTATAGTCTCACTTCTCGTGGCATTGGCGCTGCTGTATATCGTGGCCAAGGTCTGGTTTGCCGGTACACGAAGCGGATATCTCGTAATTTTCTTCGTGATGGGCGTCATGGCCTCGCTGTGGACGCTGCTCAACGGCTTAACCGGGATCGTATCGGCGGACACCAACCAGATTCTCCAGCCGATGTGGATGGTGTTTGTCTGCTGCCTTCCCTTCCTGATGCTGATGTACATCACGCACTTTGTCAACGCGAAGTGGGCGGACAGCCGCGTCCTGAACATCCTGCTGATTTTGATCATGGCGAGCGACGTGTTGCTTCTGTTGACCAATCCGCTGCATCATCAGTATTATACCGGATATCTGCCCAACGGGTTGGGTGTGTTTGGTCCGTATTTCTGGCTGCACTCCTATGTTTCTTATGTCGTCCTGGCGGCGGCGTTTGTAATGCTTATCATCCACGTCGCCCGAAACGCCCGAAAATACCCCCATCTCATTCTGGTGGCGCTGGCGTCGTGCGGTCCGTTTGCCGTCAATGCCCTGTATATTTTTGATGTGGCGCCGATGGACTTCGACCCCACGCCGCTGGGGTTTGTTGTCATGTTTGCCGTCTACGGCATTTTTTCCATCCGTTTTCGCCTGTTTAATTTGAAAAGCGCCGCGTCCGACAGCATTTTTGACACGCTTTCCGAAGGATTTCTGGTGGTCAACGACATCGGGCAGGTGGCCGCCGTCAACCCCGCTTTCCAAAGGGCGTTCCCCGCGCTGCCCATCGAGCGGGAGACCACGACCATTCAAAATGTGATCGATTACGTGAGGACGGCCGTCGTTCAATTTCGACCCGATGACCTGTTTGAAAACCTGACATCACTCAGCGAAGCGCTGGCAGACGGTGAGTTTACCGTCGGCGGAGAGGAAGGGCAGACCCGTGATTATGCGCTGTCCAAGGACATCATCCTGCGTCGCGGTCAGTCGGCGGGGTTTGTACTCACCTTGACCGACATCAGCAGCTACCGGCATATGATTGCCGAGATCAACCAGCAGAATGAGGATTTGATCGACCTTAAGGACGCGGCCGAGGCGGCCTCCCGAGCCAAAAGCGTTTTTCTGGCGAATATGAGTCATGAAATCAGAACGCCGATGAATGCCATCATCGGCATGACAGCCGTCGCGAAGCGTTCCTCCGATTTGGAGCAGATGGCCGGCTACCTCGATAAGTTGGACAATGCCTCGCGTCAACTGCTCGGCATTCTCAACGACATTCTGGATATGTCCAAGATCGAGGCCAACAGATTGACCCTGCACCATGAGGATTTCAATTTCCACGACATGCTTGAGGATTGCCGGAGCTTTTTTGCCGATCAGGCCAAGGAAAAAAGCCAGCGCCTAGATTTTGAGCTCACGCCGGACGTGCCCGCCATGCTGTGCGGGGATAAACTGCGGCTGTCGCAGGTGATCGTGAACATACTGTCCAACGCCGTCAAGTTTACGCCGGAGGGCGGTGAAATCAAGCTGACGGTGGAGACAGTATCGGTGGAGAACGGCCGGGTGAAGCTCCGGGTTTCGGTATCGGACACCGGCATCGGCATGACATCTGAGCAATTGGCGCGGCTGTTCACCGTTTTTGAACAGGCCGACGGCAGCATATCTCGACGCTTTGGCGGCACGGGTCTCGGTCTGGCCATTTCGAAGAGTCTTGTTGAGATGATGGACGGCAAGCTTTGGGTGGAGAGCACGCCGGGCAAGGGCAGCACGTTTACCTTTGAGTTTTTCTCCGAAATTGGAACACAGCAGCCCGCGCCGGAGGCCGCAATCCAACAAGAAGATGTGCCCTCCTTCAATTTCACGGGGCGTACAATCTTGCTGGCTGAAGACGTTGAAATCAATCGGGAAATCATTCTGAGCCTGATGCAGGACAGCGGCGTGACCATCGTGTGCGCCGAAAACGGCCAAAAGGCATACGATTTATTCAGCGCCGAGCCGGAGCGGTACGACGCCATCTATATGGATCTACAGATGCCGCAGGTCGATGGGTACACCGCCACCGGCATGATTCGCGCGCTGGATCATCCCCGCGCGAAGACGGTGCCCATCCTGGCTATGACGGCCAACGCGTTTGCCGAAGACGTTGCCAAGTGCCTGCAGGCCGGTATGAACGACCACATCTCCAAACCGATTGACATCGGCGAGCTGTTTGAAAAAACAGCGGGGATGCTCGGGGAATAGGGAAGGCGCGTTGTTGGATCGCATACTGGATCAGTTGTAGCGCACGCTGAAAATGCTATGAAGCGTTGATATCGTGAATGTAGCCATTGGCGGGAGGATATTAATGGACAAGAGAAGCAGGATGATTGTTTTACCCTGCACGTGCAGGTGTTGTATGCTTGTCGTCGAAAAGACGGTTTGGGAGGATGGAGACATCAACTATGACCTTTCCATTCAAGACGCAAGGTACGACCACAATTATAATACGATCTAGGGAAGAATGAAGCGTGCGGCCAGTGTCTTGTTTGGCAAGCCCGTCAGCTACAATGAGGTTTTTCTTGAGAACGAGAGTGATTTTTTGCAACTGGTTAAAGACATGGAAGCGTTGGCGAAGGACACACTTCGTCCATAAGAGAACGAGACCGTCCGATAGGGCGGTCTCGTTCTCTGTAAGAGTGACGTTGCTGTGGTACTTGGCGATCCTTACAAAACAGCCTCCATATACCGCTCAATGATGGCGGCAATTTCTGCGCGTGTGGAGGTGCCTTTCGGGACAAGCTTGGTGGCGGCGCGGCCTTGAATGAGTCCTTTGGCCACTGCCCACTGCATCGCGGGCAGGGCCCAATCGGAGACATCTTCACGATCGGTGAACTTCGAGAGCTCCGCCGCCGCGCCGGTGTCCAGCCCCTTGGCCTGAGCGTAGCGGTAGAGAATGGTCACGGCCTGCTCGCGGGTGACCGGATCGTCTGGGCCAAAACGGCCGCCGGCATAACCGAGAACGACCTTGTTTTGACTGGCCCAGGCAATGGCGTCGGAGTACCAGACGCCGGACTTTACATCGGGGAAGGGCGCGGCACCGTTCCCCTTGGGGCTGCCCTCCAGCCGGTACAGCACGGTTACGAGCATGGCGCGGGTCACGGCCATGCCGGGCGAGAAGCGGGTGGCGCTCGTACCGTTCATCAGTTCCTCCTCCGAGACGAAGCGCACATGGTCAAAGAACCAATCGCCTTCATGCACATCGAGGTAGGGGTTGCTCCAATCTGCGGCCAGCGGCGGCTGGGTGTCGGGCGGGAGGATGACGGTCCCGCCGCCGTTGTCTCCGATGGGGGCAAAGTTGGCCATCAGCATGACGTCGCCTTCCGGCATGTCAAAGGCCGCCGGATTGGCCAGGTCGCTTGTCAGTGTCACGCCAATGGGGGTCCAGCCGGTGAACTTATATCCGGGGTTCGGCGTGGCGGTCACACGAACCTCAGTAGCTGCCGACAGGTCGCCGCTTTGCGTGCCGGATACCGTGCCGCCCGGTCCGGCCGTGACGGTGAGCGT
The DNA here is from genome assembly GCA_031549735.1 of Oscillospiraceae bacterium. GTDB lineage: Bacteria > Bacillota > Clostridia > Oscillospirales > UBA929 > JAVBPF01. The sequence continues at coordinate 14,850 of JAVBPF010000004.1, read as the reverse complement.
GTACGTCGTGGAGCCCATATACTGGCCCTCCTCCTTGAGCACGACGTCGTAGGACACTTCAAGAAGATCTCTGTCGCGGCAGCCGCTTTTGAGCGCGATCGCTTTGAGCGTGGTGGTGTTGGTGATCACAACCGGGCCGGTATAGAGCTTGCCGTTGTCGCGTGAGGGTGTTGTGCCGTCGGTCGTGTAGTAGAGGACGGCACCGTCGGTGGCTGTGTTGAGCGTGACCGGCGTGTTGACCGCGACCAGGCCGGACGCGGTGTCCGCCGTGGGCCTTGATGCCTGCGGCAGAGCGGACAGGGGCAGCGCCGCGAACAGCGCGCTTGTTTCCATGGGCACATTTGCGTAGCTTGCGACGTCGGCCAGGATCTCCAGATCCAGCTCCTCCATGTCGGCCGGGAGCGCACACTGAAGCATGACCGTGCGCGCGTAACGCACGCCTTCCGCGCCCTCCTCGCTGTCCGGCCGCTGAATCGCCGGAGTCAGAGACTGCGCGCCGGCCGAACCGCTTCGATAGGCGGTCAGAAGGAAGTTTTCGGGGGTCAGCGTGGTCTCGTCCATATACTTGGAAAACACCACACAGACGCCGTCGGCCGTCCGGGTCACGCTCTCAACGAAGGGCGCCTCACAGCTCACCAGTCCGACATTGACGTCCAGCTGCACCGGCGGCACCGGCATATAGTAGGTCGCGCCGTCGCCCGCTAGCTGCGTATCCGAGCCGTTTTCAGGATGGTTGGTTGTCGTGTAATCCAGATAGCCGGGCTTGGCGAAGGTCACGGCATAGCCGCCCTGCGGCACGAACCACTGGTAGAAGCCCTCGTCATCGGTGATCAGCGGGTTTTCCTGCTCATACTCGGGCGCGTCCCACATTGAGGCTTCCCCGGTGATGGGGTCGATGTCATAAACCGTGGCGGTCACGCCCGGAATTCGATTGGAAAAAACGGCTTCATAGACATAACCGGAAGGATCGACGGTGGGCTTGGGCACATTGGGGACGTCCTCCTCCTCCTCTTCCTCTTCCTCTTCTTCCTCCTCCTCATCCTTCAGGCAACCGCAGTCCTTGACCGGCGCGGGCATGGAGGAACTGAAGGGGAAGCCGGTCAGATCATATCTGCCCGGGTTGTTGATCGCGTAGTTGTAGATTTCCTGCGCGAGCTCCTGCATTTGGGCCTTGGAGCTCTGAACGTTGAACACACCGGCCACATAGTCGATGACGGTGTCCTTGGCCTGGCCAATCAAGAAGTCGCCGACGCTGTTGGGCAGTGGATTCCCACCCGCGGCAATCCCGGAAACCAATGAGGTGGTGACGGTGTATCCGCACTGGGTCGTTCGGGCCCAGGTCAGCGCGCCTTCGGTTTTCTTATATGTATTGCGCAAGACTTCGGGCGCGGAGCCGGGGTCGCCGCTGTAGTTGTATCCCCAAACCTGGTTGCGGTCCATCGAAGCGATCAGGGCTTCGTAATAGTAGATGACAGGGTTATAGCTGCCGCTGGGCGGTGCCGCGCCGGCCGAGCCGCGTCCGCATTGGCAGTTGAGGCAGTTGCAGGTACCGGCCGCCATAGTCGACATGCTGCCAGAGGCCGTCATCGTCTTGGTGACCGAGGAGAAGAGCGCGTTAAGGAACCCGGCGTCCTCGTCGGGTATGTCGCAGTGAACCGACTGCGTTTTCAGCGTCGTCACGGCGGCGGTGTCGGCCGTCGGTTCAAGGCCGAGATCCAAAATTTCCTGTCCGGCACCGGGGTTGGCGACGTCGGCCAACGCCGCGTAGAAGGGGCGCCAGGCATCGGGCAGGGCTTCCATTTTCTCGGAGGTGTTCTTGCCGGTCAGCTCGGGCAGGGGATTGCCGGTCCGGAGGTAGATTGTGCGCTTGACCGTGTTGGCGGCCGTGTCACAGACAATGCGCTCGTAGCGGTTGAAGGTGTAAATCTCGCGGATTTGAATCGATCCGCCGCCGGTGATCGGGATGACCTGAATCGAATCGGTCGTGAACACGCCGTTTGCATCACCAAAGCGCGTGTAAGGATTGTTTGTGCTGGGAGAGAGATACACAATGTCGGCTGCTTCCTCGGCGGCCAGCGCCGCCCCGGTGGGTGTGACCGGCCAGGAGGCGATTTCATCCGCCGCGCCGCTTGTGATTTGATTCATGGTCAATTGATAGACAGGGGCCGGGTTACCCTCCAGCGTCAGGGTGGCTGTGCCCGGCTTGCCTTCCGGCGTCCAGCCGGTGACCGATAAGCCTGTTCCGAGAAGAGCCTGATCGGCATCCTGCTGTTGTTGTGTGGTGAGGCCGGTGTCGGCCGCGAGCGCGTCCTGAATGTTGTTGTACTCGGCGCCGGTCAGCGAGGCGTCCCTGGGCGCCGCCGTATAGCCCACCCACGCGCCGTAGGGAGGAATAGTGCCAATAGAATGATCTTCCGTTCGCCAGACACCGTTGCCCACGTAATGAGCCTCCAACTTGATTTCGCCGTCGGCGCGGGGGATGTGGACGACGACGCGTTCCAAGTCGTCGGCGCCGGTCGTGTTGCTGAAGGTCAGCAGGTAATAGATGGTTGTCGGGGCCATCCAGCTGCCCTCAAAGGTGCCACCGTTCTGCCAGCTCGTCACAAGGCCGCCGGAAAAGCGTTTGTTCTCAATCTTGACCAGCGCGGGCAGGGAGGCATTGTAGCTCAGCGTAACCGGTGCGGCGGTAGCGGCTACAAGGACCCCCTCCTTTTCGGCGGTGGCGGTCAGGCTGTATTCGGCCGGACCCAGCGGCTTGCCGAGAGACAGCGCGGCATTGTAGAACCCGGATTTGGTGCTGGCGGTCAGCGTGGCCACCGCCAGACCGTTCATTCGGATGGTCACCTGGCTGCCCTTGGGGGCCCAACCGTAGACGTTGAACTCGGTCGCGCCGATGGCCGACGGCGCTTTGAGCGTGAGCGCCGGAAGCTCCACCGACTGTTCGCCGATATAGTGAAGCTCACCGTTCAAAGTGATATACGCGATGGCGTTGACGCTCTCGGGGTCGACACGGCGGCTTTGCCACTGCACGGTCAGCGGATAACCGCCATAGCTGTCGATGTTTTTGAGCTCGACGCCGTAGGCGCCGTGAAAGTCGCCAATGACTTGATTGGGGGAAAGCCTTATGTCGCTCGCCTTGGCGCGCTTCCCATTGACATACACACTGTCGCTCAATATGGTTGGATCGCTGCTGATACCGTCTGATTCCTGGTTGGTGTAGAGGCTGAAACTGAGCGTGTTGGGGGCACGTTCCGGCTCTCTGAAGGCTACCGTAACGCGGGCGCTCACGGTTTCGGCGTCGACCTCCATGGAAAATCCGCTGGCCTCCCCGTTGAGAAGGGGACTGGTTACCTCGCCGGTCGGCAAACCAGCTTCACATGTAACCGTGTCGTTATCATTTACGGTGAAATCGAACGCCGTGTATAGATCATCGCCGAGTTTGGCCAGCGCCGTTTTGGCTGTACTCAAATGACTTCGCTCGTCGGGGAAGAGATTGCCCCAGGCGTTTTGACGCATAAAAAGTATGGTGTACTGACCGGCGTACAGATAGCCGGGGCGGTTGAACGAGACAAAGCTGTACTGGGGCATGAAGTCCATATCGGACACCAGAGCGCCGTTGGCGTCGAACAGCAGGGCGCGATAGGCGGCATGAACCACGGCCTTGGACAGGGTAAAGGTGATGTGTCCGCGCTGACGCCAGATGAGATCAGGGATGTCCGCGTTGCCTTCGGAATCCGGGGTCACCGTCACGTCGGCGTATAGCCCTGTGTAATTAAGAGAAAAACGCAGATTGAGGGGGCCGTTTACGCTGTCCGGATCGGACAGATAGATCGCGTATCGGCTCGCGGAGAGGCTGAACGCCACCGGCTCGCCGGCTGAATCGGTAAGCCAGATACTGTCGGCATACCGGACGTTATTGGAATGGGGCAGCGTGATGACGCCTCGGCGTTTTTCGAGAACCAGCTGCAGGTGGCCGTAATCCTCATTTTGGACGTCCTGGATCACAAGCTCGGTCATCAAATCGTGGCTGACCGTCAGCACGGCGTCGCTGTATAGAGTCGAATCGAAGGAGAACCGGCCGTCGACATCGGTATCCATTGAGCCCGTGACCGAAGCGTATCCGTTTTGTGTACAGGTCAACGTGACACGGGCGCCGCGGAGCGGTTCGCCGTTCGCCTTCGTTACTGTGCCAGCTACTGTGTGAATTGCGTGCGCCTGTAATTTGAGCTCGGGATTTGTGATGCCCGCCTGCGCCTGCACACGGGGACTGACGGCGAAGAATTGAGAAAACCAATCATAAGGCACGGCCTCGGCCCACACGGCCTCACCGTCAACGAGGTCAAAATATGAACCGATACGCAGCAGGTTGCCGCCGACCGGCGCGTCGTACCAGTAGAGCGAGGCGGCTGTTGCGGTCTGATTGATGAACGGACTGGCGCTGAGATTCACCCGAGGTGTCACGCGCGTGACCGTTTTGGCTGCGAGGGACACCGGCAGAACGGTGAGACCTGCTCCCAGCGCAATGTCGGCGCTGGCGTAGACCACCTCGCGCCCAAACTGATAACCGCCGACCTCCACGGTATAGGTCTCGCCGGTCGGGAGATTGCCCAGCGTCGTTCCACCCTCAGGCAGAGCATAGCCGAGATAGATGTTGCCGACCTCAGTCCCGCTGCTGTCCTTGACGTGCAAGAACTTATAAATATCACTCAGCGGGTCGCCCGCATAGGTCACCAGCAGCGTCGGCGCGACGTCCTTCTCGACGGGGAAATCATACGTGTCGTCCCCAAGGGTGAACGTGATCTTCTCCACACGCGCTACCTGCGACGGAAGGGTGGTCGGCCAGTCGACCGTGGCGTGGAGTACATAGCCGCCCGCCTGGGAAGCGGTCAGCGTGGTGTCGAAGCTGTACGGGTTGCCGTCCAGTCCGACGTAATGCAGCTGGGCCAGTGCCGTGTCGCCTGCCGCGAGAGGGGCGCGGCTGTAACAGTAAAGATGGCCGGGCATCTGGGGCAGGATTTCACCGTTCCGGTTGGAGGTGAACAGCGCGCGGGCGGAGGCGATGTCACCATCCCCGCTGACCGAGAAGTAGAGATCGTGTTCCCACTTGCCCAGCGTGGCAAATACCACGTCCGGATACGTTTCGTTGGGCAACCGCATCAGCCCAACGTTGGCCCTGACCACAGGCGCCAGCGCGGTGATGCCGGATATGACGATGTTAAGTCCCTGCGCCCCGACCGTACGCGGCGCGCTGCCGAACGTTATGGCGATATCGGTCTGGGGGGGCGCGGAGATTTCGCCGACCGGGGTTATTGCCAAGCCGGGCGGGGATGTGAGCGTCGCGTTGGAGAAATCCACCGCTCCGCCGCCGTCAGCGATCATCGAAAAATAGAGCACATCATAGGGCTGGAGGAGCGCCGTTTCGTTGCCGGTCAGCCCCAAATCCAGATGCAGCGTGAGCGTGGTGCCGCCGGTCTCGTTGATCACGCCGCCGCCCGTGATGGCCAGCGTGGTCGCCGACAGGTCGTAGAGGCTTCCGCCACCCGCGACAACCTGAATGGTGTTGGTAGACAGGAAGCACTCCTCGCCGTCGTCGTTGGGCATTCCGGCATAGACCATGATGTAGTAGCTTCCGGGGACTACGATTCCGTCCCAGTACGAAGTCATATCCACACTATAGACGGACAGCGTTTGCGGTGAGGTCAGGTAGACATCGCCGTGCTCAAGGTAGAGAAAGTCGTCCGGATTGTTGACTGGAACCAGGCCAATCGATTGAATCGTCCAGCCGGCGCCTGGCCAGGTGCCGTCGAATTGGATGACGCACTCGGTTTCCAGATTGCCCACCACGTCGATTCCGCCCAATCCGCTCATATGGATTACCTTGGGCGTGACGTCCTCTGAAGCGGCCAGCGAGGGCAGAGGCGCGATGGAAACTAGAATCATAAGAGCCATCAAAAGGGACAGTGCTTTGCCGAAGTTACGTTTCATTGTGACATTCCTCCTCATCTCAAAACAGAAGTTGGGTTCATGTGTCCTGTCAAGCGACGTGTCGCATGGACCATCGTTCATCTGGGCGCACATTGGGTACACATCATCTCGTCCTCGTTGTAGTGCTCATCACAGACCCACTGCCCACACCGGTGACAACCGTTGAAGCTCGATCTCGCCTCAACGGCTGCCTGCGCGTATGCTTCCTCAACGGAATCGGCACAGAAACAGCCGGTTGTGTGGCTCTCGTCACATTGGGCGCAATGGAAACGGAAGCGGTATCCGTCGGGACCGCTTTCCATGGTATAGCTGGCTGTGAAGCGCAGCATTGGCTGAAAGGTCATGAGTCACGCTCCTCTCCCTCATCCCATCGGCTTTCGCCGGGGTTCAGTGCGGCGATGAACGCGGCGGCGCTTCGCAGCGTCTCCCCGTCCATGTTCCGCAAAGCGTTGATAATCTTGGCCAGCAGCTGTGTTTTTTCCTCATCCACTCGTCCACCTCCCACCCTTCGTATTCGTTTGTCAGCGCCGGAAAACATTGAATCATTTAGCTTTCTGTGGTATAGTGATTTCATGTCGTAGGCGCATCCAACCGCCACGGATGTATACGTATCGAGCCGTCGACGGCTCTTTGATGCAAGATGTTTTGTGTCCTTAAAATATCAGCTGTCTCGCGCGTTGTAATCACCCCAACGGGATGATTCTGTCGGGACCAGGGGTGATTTTCACTTTATAGGGGTGATTTTAGGAAAAGGGCATTGACAACAAAATAAAGGCAGGATATAATATAAAATTCGTGCATTTTGCATATAGGGGTTGATGATTATGAGGAAGCTTGCCCTACTGGTCGCGCTGTGCCTCACCGCCACTTTTCTCCTTTCGGGGTGCGACGCGCAGCAAAATCCGCTGGATCCCCAAAAACCGGTCACCGTGACCATGTGGCACCATTTCGGCGGCATGTCCCAGGAGTCGATGGAGACCTTGCTGGATGAGTTCAACAACACGATCGGCCGCGAAAACGGCGTCATCATCAGCGTAACGTCCATCGCGTCCACCAAGGAGCTGACCGAAAAGCTCGGCATGATTGCGGCGGGCGATCCGGGCGCGCCCGATATGCCGGACATCGCCACGGTCTATCCGTCCGGCGCCATGGAACTTTTTCAGGCCGGCATGTTGGCCGAACTGGACAACTACTTTAGCAATGAGGAACTCAATGCCTATATTCCGCAATACATAGAAGAAGGCCGTCTGTCGGACGGCCGTTTGTACGTATTTCCCTTTGCCAAATCCACAGAGGCCCTGTTCGTCAACAAAACGTATTTCGATCGTTTCGCCGCCGCCACCGGCGTGACGTCGGAAAGTTTTTCCTCATTCGAAGGCATTGCGGCGGCGGCTGTGAAGTACTATGAGTGGACCGACGAACAGACGCCGGACGTCCCGAACGACGGTAAAGCGTTTTTCTCCGCCGATTCGTGGTTCAACAACGCACTGGTGGGCACGGCGCAGATGGGCGGTTCCTTTGTTGGGGAAACGCGCTTGAACACCGACGGCGAAACCTACCGCAGGGTCTGGGACGTGGCTATGCCTCCCGCCTTGGCGGGCGGCTATGCCGTGGCCGACGGGTACACCAGTACGCTCTCGGTCACCGGTGATATCGTCTGTTCCACCGGCTCAACGGCGGGCGTCACCTTTTATGGAGATACGGTGACATTTCCGGACAATACCATGGAAACAGTCGAGTTCAACGTCCTTCCGTTCCCCGTGTTCGAGGGCGGACAAAAGACGGCGCTGCAGCGCGGCACGGGCTTGATTGTGGCCAAAACGGAACGGCAGAAGGAGTATGCGGCCGCCCTCTTCCTCAAATGGTTTACGGCGCCTGAGCAGAACATGCGCTTTGTTTCCCGGACCGGCTATTTGCCGGTGACGCCGGAAGCCTTCGAGGAACACATGACGGCCGCCATTCAGGCGGCCGACAGCAGAGTATATAGGACATTTCTGGAGACGGCCGCCGCCATGCACAGGGAATATGAGTTCATCACCGCGCCCAACACAGACAATCTGTCCGAGCTTTCCGCCGACTATGAGGCGGCGCTGAAAGACGCCATGCGCGACGGTCGGCAGGCCGTGCTGGAGGGCGGCGCTGTGTCTGCGGTGAGCCAAGCGCTTTTGGACGCATTTCTTCGGTAACCCTTTGTTGACTTGGGGGGGTGGAGCCATGAACAATCGAATACGGGGGTTTGTCGTGCTGCTACGCAACGGAGCGGCGCTGTGGCGGGGCCGCCGGTCACTGCGCTTGCGCCTGATTGCGTTTCTGCTCCTGTTTGTGATTGTCATCATGCTGGCGCTGGCCGTTGTGTTGTTTGCGTCGGGCGTCTTCTCGGCCGGATTGAACGAGAGCCGTCTTTTTGTAGAGAATGAGCTGGCCCATATCTCGGTGCAGACCGAGACCGGTCTGGGTGCGCTGTCGGTTGAGGGCGTCAGTCTGGCTGGAACGTTGGTCGACTTGATCGAAAAGAACCTGTCCGACAACGGCGTCTCGCTGGAGACGTTTCGCGCGCATCCCGAGTTGTTGGAGGATTTGATGCGCGATTGCGTCGCGCCTTCGCTGGCGGCTCTGGAAAAGAATGTGGCCAGCGCGGTATTCCTCGTGTTGGATGCCACGGTGAATCCGGGGGGGCTCAATGCGGACAGTTCGCGCGCCGGGCTATTCATCCGCAACATGGCGCCCAACGCCGTCAGTCATTCCAAGCCGGCCATCTACTTCATGCGCGGTCCGATCGCACTGGCCCGTGAGCAAAACATGTATGTACTGCCGCAATGGAATATGGAGTTTTCCACCTCGTCAGGAGATTTCTTTCAAACCACCATGGAAGGGGCGAAAACCGGCCACGATGTAACGCGCCTGTACTACTGGAATCCGGCCGAGGCGTTGGCAGGGGATTATGAGATCTCGATTTTGCTCTGCGTGCCGATGATTGCCTCGGACGGAACCATCCTCGGGGTTTGCGGCTTTGAAGTGAATACCATGCTGTTCAAAATTCAAAACAGTCCCGACACCTCTGCCTTCCATCGCGTTTACGCCATGCTTGCGCCTGATTCCGGGGATACGCTGAATGCTTCAAGGGCGTTGTTCGCGGGCAGCTATGCCATCAATACCGGGCTGGAGGGCGAGCTGCGCATTTCCGGATGGAAGCATGGCCTGTCCGCGTTTGAGACATCGGACGGTGCGCGGTTTGTGGGCTTGCGGCGTCCCATCCGCCTATACCCCAAAAATGCGGTACACGGCGGAGAGAACTGGTCCATCGCGCTGCTCATCCCTGAGGGTGATTTGAACGCCTATACCGCCTCGAGAAACTCCGGCGTAACCGTTTTGCTTGTCGTTTTGCTGCTGTTCAGCGTCATCGTCGCGCTGCTGCTCAGCCACCGTTATCTTGCCCCCCTGCTGCGGGCCATTGAACAGATCAAGAATCAGGGCTCTGAAGCCTATGCCAAGACCAACATCAGTGAGATAGACGACCTGTTCGCTTTTCTAACCGAGCGGGACGCGGAGGAGGATCGGGACGCCGCGCCTGGTGGGGTGACCACGCAGGAGGCCGAGCCGGGCGGCGCGACTCCCATCGGCGTCCAGGGAGACATGGCGTTCCAAGAGTTTGCCCAGCGTCTGCAAACGCTCTCCCGAGCGGAGAGGGCGGTCTTTAACCTATACGCGCAGGGGTATGATGCGCAGGAGATCAAGTCGCTGCTTTGCCTGTCCATCAACACGGTTAAGACGCACAACAAGAGAATTTATTATAAATTGGGGGTCAATTCGAGAAAGGAGCTTATGACTTATCTGCATAAGCTGGAGGAGGGAGGCTGTGTCATCCGTGAAGAAGACTGAAAACGGGTTGTCATCGAACGGTCAGAATGAGTCGACGCTGGCTTCGCGCCTCCAGAGTATCATTCGCGACCGGGGACTCAAAAAGAAGGATTTCGCCCGTTCCCTCGGCGTAAGTGCGAATTACATCTATCTGTTGACCAGCGGACGGCAGCAAAACATCTCGGAGTCGCTGGCCAAATTGATTGAAGGCATGTACGGGTATCCGCCTGGTTGGGTGATGCACGGCGCGGGTTGGCAGAACGAGACCAGCCAAGAGGTTTTGCGGGATCGAACCATCCGGAAGCTGCAGAGAATGAGCGCCCGTGACCTGCACAGCGTGGCGGCGTACATTCGCTCGCTCGATGCCGTGCGTGGGGAGTTGTGAAGTCCAGATGCTACGCCGTGCATGGGCGTGATAAATGGCTTTTGTGCTTAGATGTAAGAAAGGATGCTTTTGTCACATGGGTGCTATTGCTCTGTATCCTTCGGGTGGGCGAGTTGCCCGAGTCGACCGCTAATTAGGCAGGTTAAGGCGCAGCGGCACCTTTTTTCACAGTGATCATCCAAGCCTCGGGCACTGGCCTGGGGCAGACTCCGCCCTGCCGAATCGCTATGGGGTCAATCATGGGGTAAAACTGCTGATAAAACGCAAAAAAGCCCGCAACCCATTGGAATTGCAGGCTCATTGCATATTGGCGGAGAGAGGGGGATTCGAACCCCCGGTACCTTTAAGGGGTACACACGATTTCCAATCGTGCGCCTTCGACCAGCTCAGCCATCTCTCCAAGGGCGCGGTGGATAAACACTTCTTTTAGTATAAACCGAAATCTTCATTTGTCAACAAAAAATCCTGCGCATTGTATATCAGAAAGGAAACGACGCGGAAGGACCGCCGTATGAACCCTAGCCAAAGACCGGGATTCCCGGTTTTTAGTCTTTTCTTTTTCCTCGGTGAATGATAGAATGAAGCTGGTATTTTCGGGTGTGTCATAGCGCCTGTCATCAAGGAGGTTTTCATGGAGAAAAATCGTTTGGGCGCATGGCCGCTGTTGTTGCCTGCGCTTGCGCTGACGTTGTGCGTCTCGGGGTGCTCGTCCTTGCCGGGACTGACATGGCAGAATGGGAATGCGTCGGGAGAACCGGGGACGACGACCCCCAGCTTCGTCCCCGTCACTGATACAACCGTGATACCCAACAACGCGACGCGCTTCGAGATGGCCGACCTGGTGGCCGGTGACTTTAGCTATGGTACGGACCGGGCGACGCTTGAGGCGGCGCTGGGGGCGCCTCAGATGGAGGATAATGTTGTATGGGACGCCAACGGCGAGGCGCACGACACCCTGTATTATGAGGACGTAAGCTATGAATTCGTTCGTGCGGAAGACGCCGACAAGGCCTCCGCCACGTTGTGCGGCGTCACCGTCACCAGTACGGAAATGGTTGGGCCGCGCGGCATTATGGTCGGCGCGAACGGTCAGATGGTTCCGGATGCGTTCTATATTGCGGCCGAAACGGTGATGGACGGCAGCGTGACCATGCTCTATTTTGACAAGATCTTGAAGGTGCCCATGAATGACGGCACATCCTTTGACGTCTATCTGGCGCCGTCGGGGCAATGCTGGACGGAAGAGGGCGACACGGTCTATCAATACAGGGTGCCGGAGTACCCCTATGCCTCTGCTGAGGAGGAGGAAGGCTACAGCTATGTATCGCATGGCAATCTGTATGTGACCATCGGAGCGGACGGTCTGGTTCAGTCCTACGCCTGGTGGGTGGGCGCAGACGCCGAGTAACCATGACGCCATAGTCTTTTTCGGGGTTTCGACCTTCAACAAAACGCAGACGAAGAGGGAGTTTCCCGGGGAAATATCGAGAATGGGAGTGGAATCATTGGAAAAAGCGAAAAGGTATCTAGCGGAGTGTCTCGGTACCATGGTGCTCGTCCTGTTCGGCTGCGGAAGCGCCGCGGTCACCGGTGGTGCGAACGGCCCGCTGGGCGTGTTGGGCATCGCCATGGCCTTCGGTCTGTCCATCGTGGCGATGGCGTATGTCATCGGGCGGGTGTCCGGATGCCACATCAATCCGGCGGTGTCTTTGGCCATGCTGCTGACCAAAAAGCTCTCGATGTCCGATTTTATCGGGTATGTGATCGCTCAGGTCATCGGCGCGATCATCGGCGCGGGTTTGTTGAAATTCATCGTATCTTCCTCCGCTGTACAGCAGATTGCGGATTCCAACTTGGGTGTCAATGGATTTGGCGCCGGTTATGGCGTCGAGATCGGTATGTGGGCGGCTCTCGTCGTTGAAGTGATTCTGACCTTTGTATTTGTATTCACCATTCTCGGTGTGACTTCCAGCGAACGTTTCTCCGGCGTCTCCGGTCTGGTGATCGGCCTGACGCTGGCCTTTGTGCACATTTTGGGCATCATGCTGACCGGCACCTCGGTCAATCCGGCTCGCAGCATCGGCCCGGCGTTGTTCCTGGGTGGTGCTGCTCTGGAACAGCTTTGGGTGTTTATTGTGGCTCCGCTGGTCGGTGCCGCGTTGGCCGCTCTTGCCTATGGCTTCTTCAAGGAGAAGAAAACGGCGTAGGGAGGCGTTCAATACGCGTTCTCGTCTGAACAGGTACGGCCGTGGAGTAGGATCCGCGGCCGTATACTGTTTTACCTTGACACATGAGGACGCAAACGCTACTATATTGTATATGAATCTGTTTTGATAAGTCGTTGGTAGGAGAGTTGTATGAGAGTTTTCAATACATTGACCAGGCAAAAGGAAGAATTTGTGCCGCTGAAAGAGAACCGGGCGCTGATTTATTGCTGCGGGCCGACCGTCTATAACCTCATCCACGTGGGCAATGCCCGCCCGATGATCGCGTTCGATGTGCTGCGCCGCCATCTGCTGGCGCAGGGATGGCAAGTCACCTTTGTACAGAACTTCACCGACATCGACGACAAAGTCATTCGTCGGGCGCAGGAGGAAGGCACCTGCTATGACGCTGTCGCCGCCCGCTACATTGAGGAATACTATACCGACGCCCGTGGCCTGAATGTTATGGACGCCGACATCGCCCCCAAGGCCACTGAAAACATCCCCGCCATCATCAGTCTGGTCGCCCGTCTGGTCGATCGGGAATTTGCCTATGAAACGCGCGACGGCGTGTATTTCCGTGTCGGCCGGTTTGCTGAGTACGGCAAGCTGTCTCATCAGCCGATGGAGGATTTGCTGTCTGGTGCGAGAGTGGACACCAACGAGGACAAGGAAGCCCCGGCCGATTTCGCGCTGTGGAAGCGCGCCAAAGAAGGGGAACCCTTCTGGCCGTCGCCTTGGGGGGACGGCCGCCCGGGCTGGCACATCGAGTGTTCAGCCATGGCCGGCCGCCATTTGGGCAGCACCATCGACATCCACTGCGGCGGGCAGGATCTCATCTTCCCGCACCATGAAAACGAGATCGCGCAATCGGAGGCTGCGTTTGGCTGCGCCTTTGCGCGCTATTGGATGCACAACGGCTTTTTGAGCATAGACAATCAGAAAATGTCCAAGTCGCTCGGCAACTTCTTCACGGTGCGCGAGGCAGCCAAGGCCTACGGTTATGAGGCCATTCGCCTGTTCATGCTCGGCGCGCACTACCGCAGTCCGCTCAATTACTCGGAGGAGTCGTTGAATCAGGCGGCCGCCTCCCTAAAACGGCTGACCGCTACGCGGGACAATCTGTCCTTCCTGATGGAGCATGCTCAGGACAAAAACGGCGCGCCCGATCCGGCGGTTGAACAGGCGCTCGCGGCCTACCGCGTCCGCTTTGACGAAGCGCTTGACGATGACCTCAACACGGCCGACGCCATTGGCACGTTGTTTGAAATGGTGCGCGACATCAACACGCGGCTGCAAGCAAACGCGTCTTTCGGTCAGATGCTGGTCTGCCAAAGCGCGCTGCGGGGTATGCTCGACGTGCTCGGCTTGCTGCAGACCTCACAGGTAACCGGCCTGGAGGACGAGATCGAGGCGTTGATCGAGCGGAGACAACAGGCCAGAGCCGCCAAGAATTTTCAGGAGTCGGATCGCATTCGAGACGAACTGAAGAGCCGCGGCATTGTGTTGGAAGATACGCCGCAGGGCGTCAAATGGAGACGGGAGTAAAGTCATGACATTAATGGCGCTCGACGGCAACAGTCTCATCAACCGTGCCTACTACGGCGTGTCGGCCCGCTTGTCCTCTCCGGATGGACAGCCGACCGGCGCGCTCTACGGGTTTGTCAATATTCTGCTCAAATTGCTGGAGGATCACAACCCCGACGCGCTCTGCGTCGCCTTCGACCTGAAAGCACCTACCTTCCGGCACAAAAGATACGACGGCTATAAGGCCAAAAGAAAGCCCATGCCGGAGGATTTGGCCGCCCAGATGCCGGTGGTCAAGGATATTTTGGACGCCATGAACATCCGGCGCTATGAACTGGAAGGCTATGAGGCCGACGATCTGCTGGGCACCATCGCCCGCGAGGTAAGCGAGTCGGGCGGGCACTGCCTGGTGGTCACCGGAGACCGGGACGCGTTTCAGCTGATCGGGCCGCATGTGGATGTGCTGCATGTGTCCAGCCGAATGGGGCGCTCGACCACCACGCGAATTGATGAGGGGGCCATTCAGGCCGAATATGGTTTGACCCCGGATAAAATGATTGACTTAAAGTCATTGATGGGCGACGCTTCGGACAACATCCCGGGCGTGCCCGGCGTCGGTGAAAAAACGGCGCTGACGCTGCTGCACCGTTTCGGCGGGCTGGACGAGCTCTATCAGGCGCTGCCCGACGCGCAGGACATCACCGGTGCTCTCAGAACAAGACTGGAAACCGGACGGGAGTCGGCCTATATGAGCCGCGAACTGGCCACCATCTGCTGCGACGCGCCCATGGACTTTGCACCGGAGCAGGCGCTGCGGGTATCGGTCGACGAACAGGCTCTGACCGGTCTGTTCGAGAGGCTGGATTTTCGGGTGCTGATGACTCGACTGGG
>JAVBPF010000005.1:0-16983 GCA_031549735.1 Oscillospiraceae bacterium | reverse complement strand
CAGATGCTCCGCACGCATTGTTTCAATCACTTGCCGTTTGAATTCTGCTGTGTATCGTTTGTTTGGTATCCCTTTTGGCATAAAAACACCCCATTTGCTTTCCAGTATAGCATACTGTCTAACAAATGGGGTGCTGTTCAGGCGGCCTCTTCGCTGTTCATGATATTTTCTATTGGTGCACCCACGCCATTGGCTTACCGTTTCTGTCGTCCTATATGCTCGGTGACCACCGAAAGGAACTCGCCATTGGTGATCCGCTTGCCGTTGGCATAGGAAAAAATGCGATTATAGGTTGCCGTATTGGCCTTTTGAATGGTGGTAATCGACTGGCGGATATTTTTTTCCACGGACGAGCCGGTCAGGCCGTGCATTCTGGCGACCTCCGGATAGAGTATCTTTGTGATCAAGTGCGTGCCGTTTGGGTTTTCCATGCAGTAAAGCAGTGCGTCGTTCAGGCAGAGGGTAGATATGCGGTGGGGGAGCAGGCCCAACTGCAGGGTCAATTGCTTCACAATCTGGCTGTTTGTGTCGGGCGGGACGGCCATGTCGACAGGCGTTTGCGTGCCGGCTGTGCTTTTCTCGGGGGCCCGCGCATCCACAATGGTATTCAAATTCTGCATGATGATGTCCAGAGAAACGGGCTTCAAACTGTAAAAGTCAACGTCCAGGGCATTCAGCGTCTTGACAATATTGCTCGTGCCGATGCCGGACAATATGTAGATGATGGGGCGGTAATCACGCATCCTTTGCCGGATATGGTTGACGACATGAACCCCGTCGGAGCCGGGCATGACAATGTCCAGGAAGACGATGTCCGGCCGAAGCCGCTCGATCTGCTCAATCGTATCCTTCCCGTCATACAACTTGGCAATCACCTGATAGGCGCTGTCTTCGCCGATTTTTCGGGCCAGAAGCTCCATCAGATCCTTGTCGTCGTCGGCCAGCAGAACTGTGTGCATTTAGTGAAGCTCCTTTACCTTTGGACTGTGGCCATCATGGATTCAGAAGAGACAGAAATGCTCCGCCTCACATAGGCCTGAAATCATGCGCCGGCGCGCAAAAGAAGACATTGTGACGAACCATGGAATTGTCTCCATTATATCTAACGGGCGTTCGCTTTTCAACCACACAACGAAAAATTGGCAGCGATTTTTTCGGAGGGCTGAAAGGATCGTTCGTCACGGTCATCTCGTCCTTCAAAAGGCCTGGCGTCAAAAATGACGGCAGGCCTCTCCGCTTTCACGTGATTAGCTTTCGCGTGTTTTCAGCGCGGTAAACATCCAGTTGATCCCAAAACGATCCCGCAGCGATCCGTGGGCGGCGGCGAAAAAGCTGGGCTGAAGCTCCCTAAAGATCTCTCCACCCTCTTTCAGCACGCGCCATGCTTTGGCAACCATATCGCCATCTTCGGTTGTGACCGATACATACATGTTGTCACCCGGGGCGCAGCGCTCGCTTGCGTCGGCGCACATGAGCTCCATCCCGTCCAGAACGAGCCGCGCGTGCAGTATTTGGTTCTTCTTCTCCTCGGGGACAGGGAAGGCAGGATTGGGCGGCAAATCGCCGTACCTTTGCACCTCGGTGATCTTGGCATCAAAGGCCTTTTCGTACACGGACAATGCTTCGGCGCAACGGCCCCCGAACATGAGATAATGACCCAGCATTTGATTCCCTCCAGATGAATTATTTCAGATACATGAAGTTCAGTATACCCGCTTTCAGCACGGAACACTCGGCAGAGCCATTCCATCTCGCTTTATGACCTGAATCCGCTACCCACAACAGATTACAATGCTGTCGTGTCGATGGTCAGATCGGCACGCCCGGGCAGCCCTGTCGCCGAGAAATAGGCGTTTTCCAACGGAATCCACTCTCTCCGGTAGCGCTCCAGCAGAACATGTCCGCTGCGTGTGCGGATACGCCGCTCCTGGACTTCGGGATCCACCGTGAGAAAGACGGCCAGATCGTAGACGCCGCCAAACGCGGGATGCATACTGTAAACGCCCTCCACCAAAACAGGCCAATGGGGTGGGATCAACACCGGCGCGTCATAGCCGTCCCGGTGGCAGTCGTAGCGCCGGTACTGCGCCGGCTGTCCGTCGAGAAGCGGCGTCAGCACCTCGCGCAGCAGCCGCTCATAATCCACGTTCCCGCCCGGCTGAGCCAGACGTTCGGGGGTCTTGCGCGGCGGGGGGAGAAAAAAGTCGTCCATGGCGCATAACGACAGTTCAAATTTTCGGGCGAGCCAACCGGCCAGGCGGGTTTTTCCGCTTCCGCTCATCCCGTCAATCGCGATGAAAAAAGGCCTGCCGGTCTCTGGCCGTCCTCTGGGGCGTTGGCCAAGCAGGCTATGTATGCGTTCATAAACCGGCGCAAACAGGGCGGATATATCCGCTTCCTTGTCACGGTTCTCAGCCACGCTTCCACCTCACCCGCAGGACAATCAGCGGGACGAGCACCATCTGAATGGCCAGGCCGGGCAGCGCCGTGATGACGTTGGCCGTGACAAAGGGCTCCCAGGAAAGGGCGCCCATGCCCAGCAACAGAATGGTGGTGAGCGCCGACGCCACGCGCCCGGCCAGCATGGCGGCCACCAGCGCGGCATAAACCCGAAACGCAAGCCGAGCGTGTCCGCGGCGGCTTCTCCCCGAACCCAGCCAGCCGGTCACCAGGCCGTACACCAGTAGCTCGACCGACATCATAACCGCCACGGGATAGAGTTCGGGCATCGTGGTGACCATAGACGACAGAAAAGGCAACACCAGGCCGCACAGCGCGCCCAACACCGGGCCGCACAAAAAACCGCAGAGCAGCACCGGAAGATGCAGGGGCAAAAAGATCATGCCCGACAGCTGGATGACATGAAACAGCATGGACAACAGCACCCCGATGGCGATGAACATCCCGGCCAGCGCCAGTTGCCGTGTGGTGATTTTCTTCATGATAAACCGCTCCTTTTCGCTGATATTATAGTAGAGCGCCACGCGCTTGTCAAAGTTCGTGTGACCAGCATAAATGAAGGTGAACCATTTCGAAATTCCGGGGCGCTTTGCGCTCGGTACGCTTGCTTCCGGTACATGGGAATGATAGAATAGAAGCGCCAAAACAGAGTCGAGCAAGGCGAACCAATTTTATTGCGCCGAACGTGGGAAGGGGGCAAGCCTATGGGCTATTTGCTGCTGGCACTTGAGGGCATTGCCACGTTCATCTCTCCCTGCCTTTTGCCCCTGCTCCCGGTCTACATCTCTTATTTTGCCGGCGGGTCATCCGAGGCGACAACCCGCAAAACGATGACCAACGCGCTGGGCTTTATGCTGGGCTTCTCGGTTCTGTTTGTCATTCTGGGCGTGTTCGCCGGCGCGATCGGTCATTTCCTTCGACAATATCAAACCGCGGTCAACCTGGTGACCGGCGCCATCGTCATCCTGTTCGGACTGAACTATCTGGGCGTTCTGAACATCGCGTTTCTCAACAAAACGACCCGCCAGCGTACGCGGCCGGATCCCCACCCGGGCTTTTTGTCGTCGGCGTTGTTCGGACTGGTGTTTGCCGTCGGCTGGACCCCTTGTGTCGGAGCCTTCCTCGGCACGGCGCTCATGCAGGCGTCTCAGCAGGGCTCGGCGGTTACCGGCGGTCTGATGCTGCTCTGCTTTGCGCTGGGCATGGGGCTCCCCTTTATCCTATGCGCGCTGCTGATCGGTCAGCTCAAATCGGCCTTTGCCTTGATCAAGCGCCATTATCGCGTTATCAATCTGGTCTCCGGCCTGTTCCTGATCGCCATCGGGCTGCTGATGGCCACCGGCGTCATGGGCGCTTTTCTGTCGTTGCTGACCTTTTAATCATCAAACAACATTCCTGAGGAGAGTCAATATGAACAACAAGAAGAAATGGTTTTTGATGCTCGGTGCCTTGGTGGTTTTGGTCGCGGGCGGTGTGCTGCTGTACAATGCACTTTATCAGTCACCCGGCAGCCTCGTGACGCCGCCGGTCTCCCTTTCCGACGACGTATCCGTATCCGCAGACGCCGCGCCCTCCGACAGCGTATCGGTTTCGGATGCTGCCACCCCGACAGGCGACGAGTCCTCCTCGGACGACAAATCGCCCGGCGGCCGTGTCACGGATTCGAACAGCCCCGCGCCCTCGGACGATTCCGCAAACACAGAGAGTCCGCCGCCGGCCGGACAATCCACGGCACTGGCCAATTTTACCGTAACCGACCGGGACGGAGCGAAGGTGCGTCTGTCCGATCTGCACGACAAGCCGGTCGTCCTCAACTTCTGGGCCAGCTGGTGTCCGCCCTGCAAGGCGGAACTGCCCGCGCTGGAGGCCGCCTATCTGGACTATGGAAGTGACATCCACTTCATGATGGTCGACCTGACCGACGGTATGCGGGAAACCGAGTCGTCGGCGCGCGATTACATCGACGGCCAGGGCTACACATTCCCCATCTACTTTGACACCGAGGGAGACGCCGCCTACGCGTATAACATCATGTCCATCCCAACAACTTACTTCATCAGCGCGGACGGACGCATCATCTCTTCCCAAATTGGCATGCTGGACGAGGATACGTTGGCGGAAAAGCTTGACGAATTGTTGGGTTCTTAGGTAAACACAGCTTCCGAGCCGGGGATCTGGGATTTGTTCCGGTTTTTTGGGGTATCGCGTTTTGTGAAAAGTTCTGACGCTCTTGCGTCGGAGGGAGGCGTGTTATTCTTCGCGCGAAAAAAGCATCCGGTACAACCAACAAATACTGATTTGATTTTGGAGGCTATGGATGATGAAATCTTGTAAACGAGCGTTATCCCTCGTGCTCAGCCTGATCCTGGTGCTGGCGCTGCTGCCTGTGGTTTCGGTTCAGGCGGCCGGTACGGAGACCGCCACCGTCAACACCACGGCCGGCGGGCTGAACGCCGCGTTGTCCCAATGGTGCACTACCAACGGCAAAACTCTGACCGACATCCAAACGCTCATCGTTACCGGCACAGTCAACGCTGCCGACCTCGGATACATAAGCGCCAGTATCAACGGACTGGAAGTGCTTGATCTGGGCGGGGCCGTCGCCGACGGAACGTTTAGCGCGCCAACCTTTATGAACAGGAACGCGCTTACCACCGTCATATGGATACCGGGCGCCGCCATTCCGGATTCCATGTTCTACAACTGCACGGCGCTCCGGACGGTGTCGGCTGCCGGCGCCACGGCCTTTGGTGCCTTTGCCTTCTATGGCTGCGCGAGCCTAACCGACGTGACGATGCCGAGCGCCGCCTATGAGCTTCCCGCCTCTGTGTTCTACGGATGCTCCTCGTTGGAAACTATCAACATATCAAATGCAACCGCCATTGGAAATAACGCGTTTAACCGCTGCACATCATTGACCGCAATTGATCTATCGAATGTCACTTCCTTCGGCGCGGGTGCCTTCTATCGCTGTGAAGAGTTGGCCGATGTCACCTGGCCGGACAGCCCGTATGCCTTGTCGGCCAACCTGTTCGATGGGTGCAAGGCGCTTGCCTCTGTCGATGCCTCCAATGCCACCTCCTTCGGGAAAGACGTTTTTTTTGGGTGTTCTGCCCTGTCCGACGTCACGCTGCCTGCCAGTTTTGTTGTTTCTGAGGGGATGTTCCGGCAGTGTACGGCGCTTACCACCCTTGACCTGTCGGGCGCTACCGGTCTGAATCGATTTGCGCTGGCCGAGTGTGCTGCCATTGCCGACGTCAAGATGCCCGCCTCCTATGCCATACCGGAAGGGTTTTTCTATGGGGATAAGCAGTTGAGCATTCTCGATCTGTCGGGCGCGACTTCCGTTGGGAAAAATGCTTTTTCCTACTGCACCGGCTTATCTGTCCTGCTGGTCGACGCGGCTCTGACTCCGATTGACGCCACCGCGTTTGTCAATGTACCGGCTCTGCCCGTCCTGGTCAAGGGCGGCACGACCGTCGCCGGTTTCTCCGCTTTCCCCGCCGGTTCAAAAGCCTTTGAGCTGCCCGCAGCGCTGACCTTTGATCGCGCCTATAAATATATGGCGCCCGGCACCAGTGCCGCCCTGCCGCTCACCAACGCCCTGTTTGCCGACACCGACTTCGGCGCACGGCTGTTGACTTTGTCCCGCTGGTCGTCCGGAACGCCCGCCGTGGCGACCGTGTCCGACGGAGGGGTTGTCTCGGCGCTGACCCCCGGCACGTCGGACATCACCGCCGGATGGACGTTGGGCCCGGTGTCCGACGGCGTCATCACCGTTGGCGTGTTTTCCATGCAGGCGCTTTTGGACGCCATGGCGGAGGCCGACGCGCTGGCGCCCTATGAGCGGTACTTTACGGCGGCGACCTGGGCCGACCTGGCCGAGGCGATGGGCGCGGCGCAGGATTTCCTCGACAATATTGCCGATCCAACATATGCAGCGTATGTGACCGTGTTGAATGATCTGCTGAACGCGCTGGCCGGACTTCGCGTTGATATGAGCGAATTGGTTGCGCTGGTTGCCTCGGCCGACGACTATTTGGAGGAGGCTGCCACACCCGGCTCCTGGGCTGTCTTTGAGCCGACGCTGATCTCGGCGCAGGATTTCCTGGCCAACAACAGCAACCCCACGCTGCAGGCCTACCTCGCCGAATTGCAGTCGTTGAAGGACGGCTTCGCCGCGCTGCGCATCGATACCACAGTGCTTGAGGGGCTGCTGGCGCGTGCGGAAGGCGAAAACCCGAATCTGTACGATCCCGGATATTGGAATGGCACCATGCTCCCACTGATGGCGGAATCCAGAAACGTTATCCAGTATACCGGCGGATTCCCTTACACGCTTCCCAATTATGAATACTACCTCGACCTCATCAGCCGCTTCCGCTTTGCCATTGAGGATCTCCCCAATCACTACCGTGTCAACATTGTCATTTACGCACCGTCTATGATCTCACTCACCAAGGGCAAGACGGTAAAGGCCACCGTCACATGGACGCCGTCCACACTGGAACTCGATATACAGGCCGCCAATACGAACGAAGCCATCTGCACTGTCGTTCCGACCCCGGCCCCCGGCGCTCTTACCCTTACCATAACCGGGAAAAAGGTTGGCTCCACCATTGTTATCCTGACCGACCCGGTCTCCGGGGCGACCAGCAGCATGATCGTTAGAGTGAACTGATGGTTTACCTAAGGCATGGCGCCGCGAGGCCATCCGCCGATTCATACGTTAAGGAGGAATACTCATGAAAAACAACCGGACATATCTCCGCTGCAAACACTGCGGCAACATTGTCGGTGTCATTAACGACGCCGGTGTCAAAATGATTTGCTGCGGCGAACCCATGGAGGAACTGCAACCCAACACCACCGAGGCCGCTCAGGAAAAACACGTCCCGTCGGTTGTCCGCCAGGCGGGGCAACTGGAAGTGCAGGTCGGTTCGACGATGCACCCGATGACCCCGGAGCACTTCATTATGTGGATTGCCGTGGCGCAGGGCGCTCTGACCCAACGGATGGCCCTGACCCCCGACAGTCCGCCCGCTGCCGTCTTCACCGTTGGCGACGGCCCGGTCACCGTGTTCGCCTACTGCAACCTGCACGGGCTTTGGGCTGCTGAAGCGTAGGGGAATTTCGCCGCCCCCCGTGACGAGCTGCTTTCGGAGCGATCCGAATGGAATGTCCTCCGCTGTCCCCGGCAGGGGATGCCTGCCCGTCACACATCATACAGAAAAAAGGTTCGGAGAGAGACCATCTCACCGAACCTTTTTGTAGGCCCCTTTACCGGCGGTATCGCCGGTTCTCCATTTGCGAAAATGGATTGAGTCGTCCGTGCCGCTTCGTCCTCCGTTCCCTTTCACGGGAAGAAACAGCATCAATACAAGGTATAACAGCGCTTTTGAAAAAACCCGCCAAAACTCAAACCAATCCCCGCCGCACCGCCGCCAAACCGTCCTGATAGCCCAGCTCCAAATTGGCCGCACAGGCGTCCGGCTCGAAACACAGCAAGCTGCCCACCGAACGGGATGGGCGGATGATTTGCACCTCGCAGATGCCGGGGTGGTAGGGCACACGCAGCCCGCGCGCGATTTTGACCGCGATGATTTTCCGGTAGCGCCGGCGCGTCAGCACACTGATCGGCAGGTTGTTGTACAGCCCGCCGTCGTATACCCGGTGTCCGTTGAGACGCGCGCGCACCACCAGCGGCAGTGCGGCGCTGGCCAGCACATAGTCATACAGCAGTCCTTTGGGGATGTCGGACAAAGACAGGGTACGCGGACGGAACCCGTGATTGTCCATCATGACCAGAAAAAACTCGCGGTTCGCGCGGCGAATGCGTTCCTCGTCGAAGGTCTTCTTCAGCAATTGGCGCAGAGGCTCGGACGACGCCTGACGCTGTTCGGCCAGAAAGGGGAGCAGGGACGGCCAGTCCAGCCGGTTGACGTCATGGAATGTGGGCACCCTGTCGTCGGACAGCGCCAATATCTGCGAAAGCGTGAGCTTTGACCACAGACGGGCGGCCAATTCCCAGTCGTCCTGAAGGATGAGCGCGCCGTTGATGGCCCCCACCGACGTCCCGGCCACCCCGTCGAATCGGAGACCCGCCTCGCGGAAAGCGCGCCAGAAGCCGATTTGATAAGCGCCGCGCGCGCCGCCGCCGCTCAAAACCAATCCCAGATTTCGCGGCATGATCCGCCTCCTTTTCTTTGACAAACAGCCAAAACTACGGTATGATGGACTCTACAAAAAATGAGGGGAATGCCCCGCAAAAGTGAACTCGGGCGGGTTCCACCATCTTTTCTGGAGTGAATCATCATGAAAATTGCCGTCGGCAACGACCATACCGCACTGGCGCTCAAGCCCGAACTTCTTCGGCACCTCACGGCGCTGGGGCATGAGGTTGTCGATTTCGGCGTTCACGCCGAGGGTCCCTGCGACTATCCCGCCGTCGCCGAGCCGGTCGCTCAAGCGGTGCAGACCGGGCGGTGCGACCGCGGCCTTCTCATCTGCGGCACCGGCATCGGCATGATGCTGGCCGCCAACAAATTCAAGGGGATCCGCGCCGCCGTGGCGGCCGACGCATTCTCGGTGACCATGGCGCGCCGTCACAACGATTTGAACGTTTTGACGCTTGGCGCGCGTGTGATGGGCATCGAGCTGCACAAATATCTGATCGATCTGTTTTTGATCGAACCGTTTGACGGCGGCCGGCACCAAAACCGGCTGGACATGATCCGCCGTTTTGAGGAAGACAATTTATGAAGAAAATCAAAGCGTTCTTTTACCGCAACGCCGACCGAGGCATCCGCAATCTGATCCCCGCTGTCATCATCGCGCAGGCCGCCGTGGCCGTGCTGGACATGCTGACGGCCACCTCAGAGGTATCGCTCTCGGCTTTTATGGTGTTCGACCCGGACTTGTTTGTGTCCGGCCAGTGGTGGCGCATCGTCACATTCGCGCTGGTTCCCGATGCGAACAGCAGCATCTTCTTCACCGCCATCATGCTGTTCTTCTACTGGTGGGTCGGGCGGCGGCTCGAACGCGAGTGGGGCCGCCTGCGACTCAACGTCCTGTATTTTTCCACGCTGCTGGTGACCGTGGCATACAGCCTGCTGAGCCTGGTGATTCTGTCGGGCGGCATCGTCACCGGCACGTCGGCGTATGTCAACCTGTCGCTGTTGTTGGCGCTGGCCACGCTCATTCCCAATGAGCCGATCTATCTCTACTTTGTCATCAAGCTTAAATTCAAATACCTGGCGATCATTTCCGGGGTTTTATTCTTCCTGCCCATGCTCACCACGCTGCTCAACGGGAAGTTTGGTCTCACCACGCTGCTTCCGCTGCTGACGCTTGTGCCCTATCTGTGCTTCTTCGGCACGACCTTGATCCGCGCCGTGAAGCGAACGCCCGCCAAGGTGCGCAACAAGGCGCGTACGGTCGACTTCAAAAGCGAGGTCAAGAGATCGGCCAAGCAAAAGGGTTATGTCCATAAGTGCGAGGCCTGCGGTCGCACCGACGCCGACCATCCCAACCTGGAGTTCCGCTACTGCTCGCTCTGCGCCGGATACGCCTGCTACTGCTCCGACCACATCTTCGATCATGTGCACAAGACCATGCGCTGATGTTTAGGGCAACCCCGCACAAATCATCATGCCCCGATCCACAGCATTCTTTGTCCCCACTCATCGGCGATTTTTTTGTTAATACACAAAGTATTGCCTCAAGAATCGACTCGATTGTGAAAAAATTCTCCACCGACTCGGCACACGCCGAATTGTGCGGTTTTGCCTTAGGTAAGTGCTGCCTCATACGGCACGGCGCTTCGCCGGACGCTTACACCCTGACTTCAATAAATCATCGCTTACCTGACGTTAATGGGAGACATTTTTCACTCATATACTATATCATAATCACACATTATTAACGAGGGGAGGCTTTACCCTGCCCGTATTGTACACCGAAACCCTGGGACTGAAAACCCGGTATTATGACGCGGGCAGCGGCCCGGCCGTCCTGTTTTTGCACGGTTGGGGCGCTTCGTTCACCGTCTATCAGCCGCTGCTCGACCATCTGTCCCAAACCCACCGCATACTGGCGCCCGATCTGCCCGGCGTTGGCGAGACCGAGGAGCCGTCCGATGTGTGGCGCACCGCAAACTATATCGAGTTTGTCCGCGCGTTTGTGGCCGAACGCGACGTGCCGGTCACCGCGCTGCTGGGGCATTCCCACGGCGGCCGGATTATTTTGGCCATGATGGGCTCCGACAACCCGCTGCCGGGGATCAGGAAAATCGTGCTGTTTTCGGCGGCCGGGCTCAAAGACAAGCACTCGCTCGGATACTATTTAAAGGTATACAGGTACAAGGCGGCCAAGTGGCTGCTGACGCCGCTGCCCGGGCTGAAGAAAAAGCTGATGAAGCGTTCGGGCTCGGCCGATTATCGCGCCGCGTCCGAGATCATGCGCGGCACCATGTCCCGTGTGTTGGGAGAGGACTTTACGGCCTGTTTGCCGCATATCAAGCAGCCGACGCTGCTTTTGTGGGGCGAGCACGACACGGCCACGCCACTGTGGATGGCCAAAACTATGGAAAAGAACATCCCAGACGCCGGTCTGGTTGTGTTGCCCGGCGGCCACTATGCTTTTCTCGAGCAGTGGGGGCGCACGGTCCCGGTGCTCGACGTGTTTTTGGGGTAACGGAGCTGCTTGCCGGTCGACCCCAAGGGGTCGGCTGTCTCAAAATTGCAATCGCCGCCGTCCGGCGGCTGTGGAGGGTGTGACATTTGGACTACCGTGCCCTGGTGTTTCCCGTCTGGTGGGCGGTGATGATGTTTGCCAGCCTGCGCAACATCCATATGCTCCAGTTATCGTCCTATCAAACGCCCGGCTACTTTCGCTGGATCAAAACCCATGTGCCCGACATTTTCTCCTGTCTGGTCTGGGCCATACCCGTACTGTTGATCGAGCCGATGTTTTCCTATTGGGGGCTGCCCGCGAACGGCGTTCATTTCGCCTGCGTCTTCTTTTTCCTGTGCTGCGCCGCCGCCGCGCACCCCATTCAAAAGGCCAAAAAGCCGATGGTTTTTACCGGCCGGGTCATTCGCCTGCTTGTCATGCAGACCGTGGTGTTCGCGCTGCCGCTGCTGCTGTTTCATGTGTTGTGGGACGTCCCGCGCGTGTTGTACATCCTGATGGGCGTGTTTCTGATGGCGCTGCCGCTGTTCGTGCTGGTCGCCAACGTGTGCTGTCTGCCCATCCAGAAGCTTATCAACAACCGGTACATCCGGGACGCGCAAAAAATGCTGCGCGCGCATCCCGGCCTCACCATCATCGGCGTCACCGGCAGTTACGGCAAAACAAGCGTCAAGGTTTTCCTCCAGCGTCTGCTGTCGGTCAAGTATAACACTTTGGCCACGCCCGAAAGCTACAATACGCCGATGGGCGTGGTGCGCACCGTCCGGGAAAAGCTGCGCGCCACCGATGAAATTTTTGTCTGTGAGATGGGCGCGCGGCACAAGGGCGACATCAAAGAGCTCTGCGACATTGTACATCCGGATATAGGCGTCATCACCTCTGTCGGCCCGCAGCATCTGGAGACGTTTAAGACGCTTGAGACCGTGATTGAGACCAAATTCGAGCTGGCCGACGCGCTCAAGCCCGACAGTCTGCTGTTTGTCAATATGGGAAGCGAACCGGCGCGGCGCGGGCGTGTTTTGTCGCGTGTCGTGTATTACGGCGCGGCCGATAAGACGCCGCGGGATGTCGATCTGGACTACCGCGCGCGCGACATCCGGACCGACCGAGCCGGCCTGCACTTCACCGTGGACGCAGGGGGCGAATCCATGGACTTCGATTGCCGCCTGCTTGGACGGCACAACGTCGAGAATTTAACGGCGGCCATCGCGGTGGCGCACCGGATGGGCCTTCCGCTGTCGGCGCTGAAGCCGGCCGTCGCGTCCATCCAGCCGGTGGCGCACCGATTGCAGCTCCGTCCACACGGAGAACTCATCATCATCGACGACGCGTTCAACGCCAACCCCGAGGGTGCGGCCGCCGCGCTGGAAGCGCTCGGAGAGATGGACGGTCTGCGCGTGTTGATCACACCGGGCTTTGTCGAGCTGGGCGACCGGCAGGAGGAGCTTTTGTACCAGTTGGGACAGCAGGCCTGCGCCGTGTGCCATCATGTGTTTCTTGTCGGTGAAAAGCAGACCTTGTCCATTCGTCGCGGGCTGCTCGAAGCGGGTTTTGACGAAACGCGCGTGTCTGTGGAAAAGACGTTTGAGGACGCCATGAAGAAGGCTTCCGCGCTGGCGTCCGGCCATCGGGAAAAATTCGTGCTGATCGAGAATGATCTCCCGGATCAGTATTAGGGACGAAGAGCTTCGTCGACGCGCAGATGAAATAAGGCCACGCCGCACCCGGAAAACAGGGCAAGTCGTCTCGCGCAAGACTTGGCGGCATTTCCGGAAGGCGTCTGACTTATTTCATCGCCCGCGCGGCGCGCTCGAGGCTTGACATCGAAGAGCCGAGGCTGGGGTTGTTTCGCTGCTCCGGCGGCGAGTTCCTTTCTCCGTGCCGAGAACGGAACCAAAGAGGCGCCAGAGACAAATCCTTTCGGTCGGGTTTTCCTCTGTACTCCTTTCCTCAACCGACCAAGGGGCTTCGGCCCCATTGGATCCCCGGGGGTTGGAGACGAGCAGGGGAAGCACACAGACCCTCTCGTAGGGGCGGCCCCATGTGGCCGCTCTGGGCCAAAATCCCCTGATCGCCACAATTCCAACAACGCACGAAGTCAAGGATCAGGACGTACAACTGACAAGAGAATTGACCCCCACAACCGCGTTCCCCGTTTCGACAAATTTCCAACCACGGAGGTCTTACAATGAAAATACAAGTCGGCGTATTTTTCGGAGGTCGCAGTGTCGAGCACGAGGTGTCCGTGGTGTCGGCCATGCAGGCCATCGCCGCGCTGGACTCGGCGCGTTACGATGCGGTGCCGGTCTACATGACCAAGGACGGCCGGTTGTTCACCGGCGACGCCTTCAAAAATATCGCCTCCTACCGCAACATCCCCAGACTGATCGGCGGCGGCACCGAGCTGTTGCTGCGGCGCATGGGGGATCGGGTGCTCTACTACGGCGTGTCGGATGAAAAGCTCAAGGGCAAGCCTCTGGGGCATATCGACCTCGCGCTGCCCGTCGTCCACGGTACACATGTCGAGGACGGCACCCTGCAGGGCTATTTGGAATCGCTGGGGCTGCCCTATGCCGGCTGTGACGTGCTGGCGTCGGCGCTGTGCATGGACAAATGGGTGTCCAAGGCCGTGCTGAACACCGCTGGGGTGCCGGTACTGCCCGGCGTGCTGTTGAACTCTACAGACGAGCTTGACCCGGCCAAGCTTCTGCCGCAATGGCCGTTCGGTTATCCCGTCATTGTGAAGCCGGTCAATCTGGGCTCGAGCGTGGGCGTGGCCAAGGCCTCCGACGACGCGGAACTGGCCGAGGCGCTCTCGATCGCCGCCCAGTTCTCCCCCAGAATCCTGGTCGAGCCGGCCGTGGTGGCGTTGCGTGAGATCAACTGCGCCGTTCTGGGTGACGGCAGTGAATGTCGTCCCTCGGTCTGCGAGGAGCCTATCGGCTCAGACGCGTTTTTGAGCTACGAGGACAAATATTTGTCGCAGGGCAAGCAGGGAGGCAAGGGCATGAGCTCGGCCAAGCGCCGCATCCCCGCCGACCTGACGCTGGATGAACAGCAGTCGATCCAAGACATGGCCGTCAAGGCTTTTGCCGCGCTGGGCTGTAGCGGGGTCGCCCGCATCGACTTCCTGATGGACACCGAGTCCGGCAAAATCTACGTCAACGAGATCAACACCATCCCCGGCTCGCTCTCCTTCTATCTGTGGGAGGCGACCGGGCTGTCGTTCCCCAAGCTGCTCGACGAGCTCATCTCTTTGGCCTCCGCGCGTGCCAGACGCATGAAGGCGCTGACCTTCACCTTTGACACGAACATCCTCTCACAGGTCACGTTGAGTGGAAAAACAGGTGGTAGCAAGTGAAATTTACAGACTTTGCTTATAAGCGGGTGACGCCCGACGCGCTGGCGCCGCAAATGTCCGCTCTGGTCGAGCGGCTGAAAAGTGCGTCCGATTTCGCCGAAGCGCTGCGTGTGTTCTACGAGTTCGAGACGCTCAACGACGAACTGTCGACGCAAGCCACGCTGGCGCAGATTCACTTCTCACTCAATACCGAGGATCCCTTTTGGGTCGGCGAGAACGACTACTACGACGAGGTCATGCCCGAGTTTACCAAGCTGTTGCAGGACTTCTACAAGACATTGCTCGAGAGTCCCTTCAAGAAAGATTTTTCCGCCGAGCTGGGCGCGCTGCTCATCCAGAACCTCGAACTGGAACTGACCACCTTCTCCGAGGCCATCATGCCTTTCTTGCAGGAGGAAAACCGGCTGACTACCGCCTATGCCAAGCTGTTGGCCGGCGCGCGGATCGAGTTCGACGGCAAGGTGCTCAATCTGTCCCAAATGACGCCCTACGAGCAGTCGACCAACCGCCTGGTGCGCCGCAATGCTTGCGAGACCAAAGCTGAGTTCTTCGAGGAGAACGCCGAAACGCTCGACCAGATCTTCGACGAGCTGGTGCATGTGCGCGATGAGATGGCCAAGACGCTGGGTTTTCCCAGCTTTGTTGAAATGGCTTACGCCCGTTTGGGGCGCAACTGTTACTCCAAGACCGAGGTGACGGCCTTTCGTCATCACATCCAAAAACAGCTGGTGCCGCTCGTATCCAAGCTCAAGGATCGTCAGGCCGCCCGCATCGGACTGGAAACCCTCATGTCCTATGACAATCCGCTGCTCTTCCCCGACGGCAACGCTTGTCCCAAAGGCACGCCCGAGGAAATATTCGCCCACGGCAAGACCATGTACGCCGAGCTCTCGCCCGAAACGAGCGAGTTCTTCGACTTCATGCTGGAGCATGACCTGATGGATGTGCTCACCCGCCGGGGCAAGTCGGGCGGCGGCTTCTGCACCTTCCTGCCGGAACACAAGGCACCCTATATCTTCGCCAACTTTAACGGCACATCGCACGACATCGACGTGCTCACTCACGAGGCCGGGCACGCCTTCGCCGCCTATCTGGCCAAGGACATGCCGGTCTCGGAGCTGCGAAACCCCACCATGGAGAGCTGTGAGATCCACTCGATGTCGATGGAGTTCTTTACCTGGCCGTGGATGGAGGGCTTTTTCCGGGAGCAGACCGACAAATACCGCTTCGCCCACCTGAGCGAGGCGCTGACGTTTATTCCTTACGGCGCCATGGTGGACGCCTTCCAGCAGAAAGTGTACGAGGAGCCGCAGCTCACGCCGCGCGAGCGTCGGGACTATTGGCTGGCGCTGGAATCGGAGTTCCGCCCCTATATTGACTGGTCGGGGGTGCCCTTCTATGAGTCGGGCGGACGCTGGCAGGCACAGATGCACATCTATGAAGTGCCTTTTTACTATATCGACTACTGCCTGGCGCAAACCGTGGCGCTCACCTTCTGGGCCGACATGCAAAAGGACCGGCCGTCGGCCTGGCGGCGCTATATGGCACTGCTGCAAGCCGCCGGTACGAAGACGTTTACCGAGCTTTTGTCGCTGGCCGAGATTTCCTCGCCCTTTGAGGAGCAGACGCTGACACGCGTGGCCGGAGCGGCGTCGGCCTGGCTGTTTTCGGAGCAGTCGGGCGCACTGACCGGCTCCGAGGTGGCGCTGACGTAGTTGACATTTGACACGGAAGTGTTTTGATCCCACAGTCATAAAGGAAGAGGCGAACCGATTGTCCGTTCGCCTTAGGGTGTAGACGAAAGTCTACACCCTGGACGATTTGGCGACGAACACGCCAAATCTGTCACTGCGGTGGGTGATTGAATGTGAAAGCGGGGGCTGGCCGCCCCCCTTTCACACTATCCCCCCGCCTGTGACGTGTGCATTACCTGCTGTCTACAAACGAGAGGCGAACGGATTGTCCGTTCGCCTCTTTACACTTGTATTAATATATAGGCCATTTGAAGCGTCGCATCCTCTACCGTGCCGACACAATGCTCTCGGTGTCCAACGCGATGACCAACTCCTCGTTGGTGGGAATAACGAGAATGCGTCCGCGTGAGCCGGGAGCGGAGATATCAACCTCGCCGCTGGCGCTGTCATTCTTCTCGGCATCCAGAGAAAGACCGAGGAAATCCAGTTCACCGGCCACCAAGCGGCGCACATGATGATTGTGCTCGCCGACGCCGGCTGTAAACACCAGCGCGTCGACGCCGTTCATTTCGGCCGCGTAGGCGCCGACGTATTTCTTGACCGAGTGGGCGAACAGACCGATGGCCAGCTCGGCGCGCACATTGCCCTGCGCGCAGGCCTCGTCCAGGTCACGAAAATCGGAGGAAATCCCCGAAACACCCAGTACCCCCGACTCTTTGTTGAGCATGTTGAGAATGTCATCGGGCGTCATGCCGTGCCGGTTGGACAGATATTGAA
>JAVBPF010000104.1:0-12971 GCA_031549735.1 Oscillospiraceae bacterium | reverse complement strand
GCGAAATAAGTCAGACGCCTTCCGGAAAAGCCGCCAAGTCTTGCGTGAGACGACTTGCCCTGTTTTCCGGGTGCGGCGTTGTCATATTTCACCTGCGCGTCGACTCGGCTCTTCTACTGAATGGCGCCGCGTTCCACCGATTTGACACCCGAGATGCGCTCAAGCTTGTGGATGACTTCGTTGAGCTGGGTGATATCGTGCACATCACAGACCAGATGCACGACGGCGATGTCGTCGGGCATGGAACGGCCGTTGATTTGCCGCACGGTGACCTTGATGTTCTTGAGCAGTCCGGTCACGTCGGCCAGAAGACCCTCGCGGTCATTGGCGGTGACGGCCAGCGCGGCCAGATGAACCTCGGTGAGGTTTTCCGCCCAGCGCACACGTACCCAGCGCGAAGGGTCGTCGTTGTTTTCCTTGCCATGAATGACGTTCTCGCAGTCGGCACGGTGTACCGATACACCATAGCCGCGCGTGACGAAGCCCTCGATCGGGTCGCCGGGAACCGGCGCGCAGCAGCGCGCAAATTTGATGAGGCAGCCGCTGATGCCCTCGACGATGACACCCTCGGCCGGCTTTTTCGGCTTTTTTAATTCTTTAAGGTTTCGTTCGACCACCGTTTTGTCGCTCATCAGCCGGTTGATACGCACCAGCTCGTCGCGGATGCGGTTGATGGCGCGTTGAGCCGAGATGCCCCCGTATCCGATGGCGGCGTAAAGATCTTCCAAGGAGGCAAACGAGAGCCGCTTCAGGATGTTGGGCAGGACGTCCTCGCCGGTCACGGTGGACATCGGAATGCCCGAGCGTGAAAGCTCTCGGTCGAAGTCGATCTGACCCTGCTGGACGTTCTCTTCGCGGCGCTCCTTTTTGAACCACTGCTTGATTTTGTTGCGGGCCTCGGAGGTTTTGGCCAGCCGGAACCAGTCGCGCGACGGGCCGTGATTGCTGGAGGTGAGCACCTCAATGATGTCGCCGTTTTGCAGCTGATACTCCAGGTTGACCATGCGGCCGTTGACCTTGACGCCCGACATGCGGTTGCCGACGGCCGAGTGAATGGCGTAGGCAAAATCGATAGGCGTCGCGCCGGTCGGCAAGTTGATGACGTCGCCGTTGGGCGTGAAGACAAACACCTCGTCGGCGAACATGTCGATTTTCAGATTGTGGATGAAATCCTCAGCGTCGGTG
Organism: Oscillospiraceae bacterium; assembly: GCA_031549735.1. Lineage (GTDB taxonomy): Bacteria > Bacillota > Clostridia > Oscillospirales > UBA929 > JAVBPF01. Next base: position 11,786 of record JAVBPF010000104.1, on the reverse strand, counting down.
TCTTGCTGAGTCTCCAGCAGTCGGCGCACCCACTCCAGTTTTTCCTCCGTGGCGACACGCCCCGAAATGCCCTCTTTGTATTTCCAGTGCGCGGCAATGCCGTATTCGGCGGTTTGGTGCATCTCTTTGGTGCGGATTTGCACCTCAAAGGGCAGTCCCTCACGTCCGATGACCGTCGTGTGCAGCGATTGATAGAGGTTGGGCTTGGGGGTGGAAATATAGTCCTTGAAACGGCCGGGGATGGGCTTGAACAGGTCGTGCACGAACCCCAGCACATTGTAACAGTCGGCAATGGTGTCCACGATGACGCGGACGGCGTAGAGGTCGTAAATCTCAAACAGCGCTTTGTGTTGGTCGTACATCTTGCGGTAGATGCTGTAGATGTGTTTGATGCGGCCCTCGATGGTGGCCTGGATGCCGGCCTCCTCCAGTCGGGCACCGAGACGCTGCTTCACCGTGTCGAGGAACTGGCCGTGGATCTCGTTGCGGGCCTCGACCTCGGCGGTCAGCTCGCGAAAGGCCTCGGGGTTCAGATAGTACAGGGAGCGATCCTCCAACTCCCACTTAATCTTCTGCATACCCAAACGATGCGCCAGCGGCGCGTAGATTTCCATGGTCTCCAGTGATTTTTCCCGGCGCTTCTGCTCACTCTGGTACTCCAGCGTGCGCATGTTGTGCAGGCGGTCGGCGATTTTGATGAGCAGGACGCGGATGTCGCGCGCCATGGCCATGACCATTTTGCGCAGGTTTTCCATCTGTTGGTCGACCTTGGAGGTGTAGGGCACGCGGGTCAGCTTGGTGACGCCGTCAACCAGATTGGCCACCGACGTGCCGAATTTTTCCTTGATTTCCGGATAGGTGTGGCCGGTGTCCTCAATGGTGTCGTGCAGTAATGCCGCGATGATTGAATCGAGGTCGAGCGACCATTCGGCCACGATATAAGCCACCTCGACCGGATGCGTGACAAACGGGCTGCCGTCCTTGCGCAGCTGTCCCTCGTGGGCGTCGGCCGCGAAATCATAGGCCGCGTCGAGGGCGGCCTCGTCATAATCGTGCAGGTAGGAGGCCACCTTCCGCTTCAGTTCAAGATAGCGCTCGGTTTGTTCCGGGGTCGGGGATGCTTGGATTTCCGGGGCATCGGTTCCCATTGAAGGCACCTCCTTTTGAGTTTATTGAGTTAAAGATCGGCGGGTATTATTCAAACGGGGCCAAACCGCCCTGTACTATTTGGTCATTTATTGGTCGTTCATGGACGATTCATCCGCCGCGGGAGTCCTTAACCGTCTCAATACCTCGGAGTGTTCTAAATCCACCTTGCTTGCGGCCTCGGCGATCTCGAGTGTGATCTCGTCGCCCGACGTGAACCGACGAAGCAGGTTGAGCTCACAGAACACCTCCAGACCGACAAGTGTGCGCGCGGGGGTAAGACGTCCCTCGGAGAAACGGAAAAGCTGTCGGGTCAGCGCGGCCCCGTGGGCGGTGTAGGGTTCGTGGGCCGCCTTGCGCAGGAAGCGCCACAACTCGCCCAAATGATCGCGGTCGGGCAGCAGGCAGGCGCGCTCGGTCGGGGTGAGGTTTTCTTCGCGCATCAGCATCTCAAACAGCGCGAAGTCGCTGTCCTGCTCCGATTGCGGCACAGCGGCCAGCCGAATATCGACCAGCTGGAACTGTACGGTTTGGCGGCCTCTGAATTCGTTGAGCTCGGCGTGAAAGGCGATATCGCAGAGATCGCCGGGCAGAAAACCGAGCGCCAGCGCGTCGACGCCGAAGAATACGGCTTCAAAGGCCCTGTCGTGATCGGCAAAGGTGAGCCGCAAATGCCGTCCGCCGCCCATCGGGGTGACGGTGCGCAGCTCGACATTTTCCAGCCAAAACACCGGCGCTTTGTGGCCGGAACCAAAGGGCTCCAGCAGCGCCAGCGCGTTGAGCTCCTCCTGCGTGAAGGCGTCGGGCGGAAGATTGACATCCAGCTCGAGCGCGGGCGGCGACCATTCGTCGGTGTGTCGCGAGACAAAATCGTTCAGGGCATCACGGAAGGCCGGGATGTTCTCTTCCCGCAGGGCGAACCCGGCGGCGGCCTCATGTCCGCCGAAATGATCGAGCAGTTCGGAAGTGTGCGTCAGCGCACGCACCAGCGGCACACCGCCCGCGCTGCGCGCCGAGCCTTGCCCCATGCCGTCCCGCAGACTGATCAGAAAGACGGGACGGTGGTATCGCGAGGCCAGTCGGGCGGCCACAATGCCCAGCACGCCCAGCGGCCATTTGGGATGCGCCAGCGTCAGCACGGGCGGCAGCGCCGCGTCGTCGAGCATCTCTACGGCCTGTGACAGCATTTCCGATTCCAACGCGCCGCGCTGCCGGTTCAGCTGGCACAGCTGGTCGGCCAGTCGGGCGGCGCGATCGGTGTCTTTGGTAAGCAGCAGTTCGGCGGCCAGATCGGCCTGCCCCAGCCGTCCGGCGGCGTTGAGCCGGGGGATCAGGCCAAAGCTCAGCGCAGTGGCGGTCGGCTTACGCCGGGGCAGCTCGGCCGCGCGCATCAGGGCGGAAAGCCCCTTGTTTTCGGTGTATTCCATCAACGTCAGCCCGTGGCGGACGAACACGCGGTTGTCGGCGATAAGCGGCATCACATCGGCCACCGTGCCCAGCGCCACCAGATCACCATACCGTGCCAGCAATTCGGCGGACGGACGGTCGTCCAGGGCACAGATCAGTTTGAACGCGACGCCAACACCCGCCAGCGCCGCAAACGGCAGATCCTGATCGTGCCGGCAGGGATTGACGACGGCGCAGGCGTAAGGCAGTGACTCGCGACACTGATGGTGGTCGGTGATGACCAGATCAAGTCCGATCGTGGCGGCCGCAGCCGCTTCCTCCACCGCCACAGTGCCGGTGTCGACCGTGATGACCAGAGTGGTGCCGGCGTCCCGCAGCTTTTGCAATACGTCGGCTTTCAGCCCGTAGCCCTCGGTCAGGCGGTTGGGGATATAGTAATCGACCGCCGCGCCCCGCTCCGACAGCCAGTGAATGAGCAGACAGGTGGCGGTGATGCCATCTACATCATAGTCTCCGTAGACCGTGATGTGTTCATGACGGGCAAGCGCCTTTTCAATGCGCGCCACCGCTTTGTCCATGTCGAGAAGCATCGCCGGCGGGAAAAGACGGTCGGGCGACCCGGACAGGAACGCATCGGCTTCTTGCGGCGTATAAAAGCCCCGGGCGGCCAGCACATGAGAGGCCAGCCGTCCATAGCCGGCGGTTCGAAGCTCGCGGATGGCCTGTTCGTCCGTGTTGCGCGGAATCCAATTTTCATATTTCATAGACTTTTGAATCCTTATCTGCGGGCAAAATAAATCATATTATATCAGCTTTCGCCGCTGTCGACAACCGCAAAAGCGTTCTGAAAGCGCGAAAAAAGAGGTTGCCTTTTATGTGTCTATGAAGTATAATGCAACCGGTCGTATCCATTTGAAACATAGGGAGGGAAAAGCAAGCATGGACATATGTGGCCGAAGTATGTGCCGGAACACAGAATGTGTGACAATGTCGTCCGACGTTTGCTGTTTTTCCCGAACGCCGACGGTTACGAGCGCTGAATGATCGCGGTTCGCCGCGGGTAAGGTTCAGTGTCTGTTGTTTCATTGTCTTGTTTTCTGTTGTCCGCAAGGCCGCACGTGAAAAGAATTCTTCACGACGCCTTGTGGATTTTTTCGTTTCGGGCAAACTTTCCGTAGGGGATCATTGTATTTCCAAGCCACGAACACGGAAAGGAGGAAAACCCTTGGACGACAACACCATCCGCGAGCTCAAAGAGTTGATCAAGCACAAAAAATACCGCCAGTTGCGCGACATTTTCGAGCAGTTCCCCGAGGCCGATATCGCCGGCTGTATTGAGGTGCTGCCGCCCGAACAGGCCATCACCGTATTTCGCACGCTCAACAAGGAGATGGCGGCCGAGGTTTTCGCGTACATGGATGTCGATATGCAGGAGCATATTATCACTTCTATCACCGACCGGGAAATCGCCAACATTATCGACGACCTGTTCGTCGACGACGCCGTCGATTTTCTGGAGGAAATGCCGGCCAATGTGGTGCGCCGGGTGATGCAGAACGCCCATCCTGACACCCGCGCGCTGATCAATCATTTCCTGAAGTATCCAGAGAACAGCGCCGGCAGCATCATGACGGCCGAGTATGTGCAATTGCGCAAGACCATGACGGTCGAGGACGCCATTTTGCGGATCCGCCGTACCGGACTGGACAAGGAGACGGTATACACCTGCTATGTGACCGATGAAAACCGACGTCTGGAGGGTATTGTTTCGGTCAGGACGCTGTTGGTGTCCAACGATTCGGAGCTTATCCTGGACATCATGGAAACCGACTTCATTTCGGCGATCACGACCGACGACCGCGAGGACGTGGCGCTGAAATTCTCCCGCTACGGATTTTTGTCACTGCCGGTGGTCGACAACGAGAACCGCCTGGTGGGCATCGTCACGGTCGACGACGCGGTCGAGGTTATCGAGCAGGAGGCCACAGAGGACTTCGAAAAAATGGCGGCCATGTCGCCGTCGGAAAAGCCCTATTTGAAAACCAACGTGTTTGTTTTGGCGCGCAACCGTATTGTGTGGCTGTTGGTATTGATGGTGTCAGCCATGCTGACCGGATCGGTTTTGGGCTCATACAACGCGACATTTTTGGCCTTCCCTGTGCTGGTCAACAACATCCCCATGATTACTGGCGCAGGGGGCAATGCCGGTTCCCAGAGCGCCACCATGATTATCCGCGGTATGGCCATTTCCGAGATCAGGCTGGCCGACTTTTTTCGGGTTGTCTGGAAGGAACTCCGGGTGAGTCTGTTGGTTGGATCGGTTTTGGCGGCGGCCAATTATCTGCGCGTGGTCTACCTCATGAAAGAATCCCCGTCGATTGCGCTGACGGTGTCGTTGGCCCTGTATGTGACCATCATTCTGGCCAAGGTGGTGGGGGCGATTTTGCCCATGGTGGGCAAGGCGATCCGGATCGACCCGGCCATCATGGCGTCGCCATTCATCTCGACCGTCGTCGACGCGCTTTCGCTCGGCGTGTTTTTCAATCTGGCGCGATTGATTCTGGGCCTATAAAAACTATTGACGCACATTCCTCTTTTATCATATAATAATTATGTTGCGCTCAATATGGGACAAGCTGCTGTTTTGGCGGTGTTGTTGCTGACGGGAGGCGTAGTGTTGAGAGCGGGAAAACGCCTGATGGCCTTTCTCTGCATCGGGTTACTCGTACTGACAGGTTGCACCGTCGTTCCGGTCAAGACTGACGACTCGGGGGGCGCGGACGATTCGTTAAACGGACCCTTGCTTGCTTTTCAGGCCGAGGTCCCTGAGGGAACGTCCACGCAGGATCGAAAGGACGGGTTTGACGCCTCTGTTGACTTGTTGCGTCAACGACTGGAGGCGAAAGGTCTTTCCGAGGCTTCGGTGCTGATCGATGAGGACGGGGTCCTTAAAATCCGATTCCCTGAGGGAGTGGAACTGGACGAGCTGACCGACTATCTGCTGGCTACCGCCGAGCTCACATTTCGCGACGCCGACGGGAACGTGGTGCTGACCGGAAGCGCCGTCGAATCGGCCATGGCGAAATACGGGTCACTTGGCTCAGGCGGGGCGTCCCAGGTCTATGTGGAGCTGGTCTTCAAAGAGGAGTTCCGCAGTATCTTCACCGACGCGACCAAGAAGGCGGCCGCGTTGGCCGCTGAAGGGAAGAACTATATCGCCATCTATTTGGATGAGGAAATGGTGTCGAGTCCGTATGTAGATGCCATCTATGCCGCTACGGGGATTACAGGCGACTCCTGCATCGTTTCCTTTGGCAGTGAAAACGATGAGGCTTTGACTGCCAGGGATTTTGCCGACCTCATCAACATTGGTCGACTGCCCTTTGCCTTCCATGTTGTCCGGCTGGAATAGCCGTTGGGAACCAATGCGCCGGTTTGTGTTGGCGCTTGCAACGATATAGAATAATGAAAGGGGTTTTGTAAGATTATGAATGCCAGCAAAAACAAAGCGATTCTGATCATCATCATGCTCGCGATCTTTGTGCTGACTTGGGTGGCCTTTGTCGGCGTGGACCTGGGCGATTTCCAGATCACCGGCATGCTGGACAGCAAAGCCAGCGATAAGGGCATTCGGTTGGGTCTGGATCTGCAGGGCGGCGTGTCCATCACGTATGTCGCCGAGATCCCCGAGGGCACCTCGAATGAGGATAAGGTGGCCGGTATGGATTCTGCCGTGGAAATCCTGCGCCGGAGACTTACGGCCAACGGGCTGACCGAGGCGACACTGAATAAGGTTGGCGAACATGCCATTCACGTGGAGATCCCCGGGGTCGAGAATCCAGACGACATTGTCGCGGTGCTTGGCACCACCGCGGAGCTGACCTTCCGTGACGCCGACGGGAACGTGCTGCTGCAGGGCAACACCGTCGAATCGGCGACCGCCAGATATGGTTCGCTTGGAGAAAATAAGGGCTCCGAATCCTATGTGGAGCTGGTCTTCAAAGAGGAGTTCCGCAGTATCTTCACCGACGCGACCAAAGCGGCTGCCGCTCTGGCCAGTGAGGGGAAAAACTATATCGCCGTCTATTTGGATGAGGAAATGGTGTCGAATCCTTTCGTCGATGCCAAATTTGCCTCCACCGGCATTGAGGGGGACTCTTGCGTCGTCTCCTTTGGCGGCGAAGGTAATCAGTCTTCGGCGGCCAAAGAGTTTGCCGCTCTGGTCAACAGCGGCCGTCTGCCGTTCAAGCTGACCTATGACTCGGATGTCAATCCCGAGGCGTCGATGGAGATCATCGGGCCGCAATTGGGAGCCGACGCTTTGGACACCAGTCTGCTGGCCGGACTCATCGGTCTGATTCTTGTGGCTCTGCTGATGATCCTGTATTATCGGCTGCCCGGTCTTATTTCGGTCATCGCCCTGATCGGCTATGTCGCTCTTGTGGCGCTGATCATGACGCTGTTCCGCGTCAACCTGTCTCTGCCCGGCATCGCGGGCTGTTTATTGGGAATCGGCATGGCGGTCGACGCCAATGTCATCATCTTTGAACGCATGAAGGAAGAGCTGCGCGCGGGAAAAACCATCAAGTCAGCCGTTAACGGCGGTTACAAGAACGCGCTGTCTTCCATCATCGACTCGAACATCACCACCCTGATCGCCGCTGTCGTCCTCTGGTGGCAAGGCACCGGGAGCATTCAGGGCTTTGCGATCACGCTGTTTATCAGTGTTATGGTTTCCATGTTTACGGCGTTGATCGTCACACGTTGGCTGTTTAACGGGCTGCTTGGCTTTAACCTGAAAAGTTTGGCCTTGTTTGGCGTGAAGGAAAGGGGGGCTTCGAATGCCTAGTAAATTGAGAGATTCGTTCAGCTTCATTAAGAACTTCCGCTGGTTTGGGCTGATTTCCCTTGTCCTTGTGGCAGCCGGAGTCGTTTCCCTGCTCTTGTTGCCGTTCGGCGTCACACTGTTCAATATGGACATCGACTTCCTGGGCGGCACTGAAATGACCTTTGAGATGCGTACCGTGATGACCCGCGCCGAACTTGACAAAGTCGCTTCCATCGTGGAAGAGGTAACCGGCGTGGCCCCGACCCCGCCGCAGCAGTTGGGCGGCGCCAATGGCACACAGGTCTATATCCGCACGCTGAGTATCTCCCCCGAAAAGCGTGCCGAGGTGTTTGAGACACTGAAAAAAGAGTACAACCTGCAAGATGAGGACAACGTTCGCTCGCGCGACGTCGGTACGTCGGTCGGTAAGGACATGCAGCGTGCGGCTGTGATCGCCACGTTGGTGGCCGCTCTGGGCATTCTGCTGTATATCACCATCCGGTTTACCTTCATCTCGGGTCTGGCCGCCGTCCTCTCGTTGATTCACGACCTGCTGGTGACGGTGAGCGTCTATGTCATCTTCCAGATCCCGCTCAATATGAACTTTGTCGCGGTGATGCTAACCATATTGGGTTACTCGATCAACTCCGCCATCATTGTCTTTGACCGTATCCGTGAGAACCGCCGGATTATGACCAAGACCAAGTTCTCTGTGGTTGTCGACAAGAGCATCTGGCAGACCGTCGCCCGTAACATCAACACCACGCTGACGACGCTTTTGCCCATCATTATGCTCATCATCCTGGGTGTTTCGTCTGTGCGGAACTTTGTCATTCCACTGGGCGTTGGCTTGGTGGCGGGCGCGTACTCCTCCATCTGCCTGGCCGCGCCGCTGTGGAACAAGTTCACCAAGGACGCTTAAGGTAACGCTGAACTAAACGCAGCATTTGACTTCAATCGGAGCCGTGTTAATCCACACGGCTCCGATTTTTTGCGTACAGGGCAGTCATAAAGATGGACAATGCCCATATACATGTAATGATATTCAGTCTAAGACTTGCGGGGGTCCGGCCGGGCCGGAGGAACGTATACCGAAGGGGGAAAGCCACCGTGGAAAAACAGAACATTTATGAGGACATAGCGAGACGCACCGACGGCGACGTATACATCGGCGTGGTCGGGCCGGTTCGAACGGGGAAGTCTACATTTATCAAGCGTTTCATGGAAACGCTGGTACTGCCCAACATCGACAATCCCGCCCGCCGGGATCGGGCGCGGGATGAATTGCCGCAGTCGGGCTCGGGCAAGACGGTCATGACCTCGGAGCCCAAGTTCGTGCCGGAGGAGGCTGTGTCCATCCGCGTAGCCGACAGCGCGGCGGTGCGGGTTCGTCTCATTGACTGCGTCGGTTATATGGTGCCCGGCGCCATTGGTCAGTTTGAGGACGGCCGTCCGCGGATGGTCAATACCCCCTGGTTCGACGAGGAGATCCCAATGACCGAAGCGGCCGAGATCGGTACCCAGAAGGTCATCAACGACCACTCCAGCATCGGTATGGTGGTGACCACCGACGGCACCATCACCGAAATCCCACGTGAGGATTATCTCGAAGCCGAGGAGCGGGTCATCAACGAGTTGAAGGCACTTGGCAAGCCGTTTCTGGTCGTCGTCAACTCGGTTTATCCGGAGTCGCCGCTGGCGCAGATGGTCTGCGACGACATCGCCAACCGTCACGGCGTGGCCTGTCTGGCCGTCAACTGCATGGAGCTGGACGATGGGGAAATCACCAAGATCATCAAGGGCGTGCTGTTTGAGTTCCCGGTCGCGCAGCTGGGATTACGCTTGCCCAGTTGGGTGGACGCGCTCAGCCTCGATCACCCGGTCAAAAGCGAGTTGTACGGCGCTTTCCTTGACAGCGCCGACAAGCTGTTCCGCATCCGCGACATTGAGGAGACGGTGGAGGGCTTCAAGCAAAACGACAACATCAGCGGTGCGCGCATCGACAGCATCGACTTGGGCACCGGCACGGCCAACGCCACCATCGAGCTGCCGCGCGAGCTGTTCTATCGGACGCTGGGCGAGCAGTCGGGCTTCGACATTTCGGACGACGGCGATTTGATGGAGCTTCTGTCCCGGTTGTCCGAGGTCAAGACCGAGTACGACAAGATCGAGGCGGCGCTCAAGGATGTGCGCGAACAGGGGTACGGTATCGTGATGCCCACCGCCGAGGAACTGACGCTGGAGGAGCCGGAGATCGTCAAGCAGGGGGGGCGGTACGGCGTTCGTCTGCGTGCCAGCGCGCCGAGCATCCACATTGTTAGTAGCAAACGGAAGTGTAAATGCCTTCCGGAACTTCAGGCACACAGAGCAAATTATCTCTCAAGTCTTCAAAGTGGACGTATTGATTCAGGTAGCTTAGCCGGTGTTGTTCTCATCTGCAACGACATAGGGACGGAGGATATAAAACGGAATAATTTGAAGAGGGTGTTTGTTCTGAAGTGGAGAACAAACACCCTCTCCTCGTTTCAGAGCGTTTTCGCCCAGTAACTAGCCGTTTCCAACAGACAGGAAAAATCTTCTAAAGGAGGAACCCAATTGTTGAAGCGAAAACCAGTAAAGGGCGTCGGATTAAGATTCTGAACATCATCGATGAGTATACTCGAGAATGTTTGACCAGTCACGCTGCCTTTCGCATCCGATCTGAAGACGTCAAAAACATTCTCAGACAAATCATGCTCAAACACGGAACCCCGGAGTACATCCGCAGCGATAACGGAAGCGAATTCATCGCCAAACACTTGCGCGAATGGTTTTCCGAGATGGAGATCACGCTGCTGTATATCACACCAGGCTCCCCTTGGGAGAACGGCTTTTGCGAAAGCTTCAACAGCCGTATGGCAGACGAATTGCTTAATCGGGAGATCTTTGACACAATCCATGAGCCAAAGTGCTGCTGGGGCGCTGGGTGCGGGAATACAACACGATCCGTCCGCACAGTGCTTTGGGCTACCGGCCGCCTGCGCCGGAAGCGATCCTCTGCGCAGGCTAATGACTCATGAACTGCCCGGTTTCCTCTACTTCGCCGTGGCTTGCATATCGGGGGCACGACAAGAAAACGTCAGCCTTCACGCCCACCGCTTCATCGTTTAAGCCGCGGCAATCGTCGGGGTCGCACTCCTGCGTTGCCCTGTTTATGCCGCGATATTAGTACCGGCATATTTTTGGATGATTATTCCATTTACACTAAGGCGTGTTCAGAACCCCATCTAATCCGCAAATCCCTGCCTTCGGACTTTACACAAATTCTTACGCACTACCTATAATGATTTACTCTTCATGAACCGCAAGGTGTTTAAACGCTATCTCTTGCTGAACCGCTACCTGTTCACCTATCATACCAATCAGGTGGTGGATCAAATTCCTCTTGGACTGGTCATTATGATGATAAACGGTCGTTTTGTTTCCTTTGCGAACAACAAAGGGTCGAATGATGTGCCAATCTGTTTTGCCCAGCGAGTGTCCGACGATGCTGACCTCATATTGGTAATCATCAAGTTCTGCGAGCCATTTCTTGTACTTGTCACATGTGCCCTTAGCATAACGTTGCTCGATTTTATAGTAATGCGTTGCATCTGGCTGCTTATGATCGTAAAAATCACAGCCAAACACAATGTTGGCTCCCTCGCCCCCCTTTTCTGCCTTTCCGTTTACATAGCATATATCCGGCTCGATATCACCATAAACCCTTGCAAATGTATCTGAATAATTGAAATTGAGTACACAATCACCATCATGCAAATCGAGAAACCCAGTACTATATAATTCGAAACACGGCTCAACTTGATCCTGATTGACGACTCCTGCTATGTACATTTCAAGTCTTGGCAAGAGAAACGAGTCGAAGATTTCTTTGAATCGAGAATCTTGTCGATATCCTGAATCAGAAACAATCTTTGACAAATTGTTTTCTAGGTCGATCCAAGCGCCGACTCTTTCGAGAAGGGTATCCAGCCATTGAGGCGGGAAGATATGGTCTTCGCGCCACCTTTGCTCGTAACGGCGTCTATTCTCACGGCTGCGAGTGCTTATCCAAACCTCCTCCGGGTTTAGCCCCATAGACATTCGCTCACGATAATATGAGTCCATGTGACCATTCTCACACGCCCAGTCCAAAAAATCGATATAGTTCGTATTCAAGCCATGGGCAAGGTCAAACCCATTTCCAATGATGAGAAGCTTCTTCATGAAAGCACCCCCCGCTCTTTTTGTGTACATTCTATCGCTTTTGTCGTGCCCCCGATATGCATGCCACCGCGAAGTAGAGGAAACCGAGCAGTTGAGGTGTCCCCCGGGAAGTGGTCCACTTTGAATGTGAAAAATCAGTTGTTTGAAGCGCTGGAAAGGC
>JAVBPF010000089.1:0-6629 GCA_031549735.1 Oscillospiraceae bacterium | reverse complement strand
CGTCTTTTCGACCGAGGTGTGCTTTGCCATGACTTTTTACAGGTGACGCCATCGCCTTTTTAAGATTTCTGAGGGATGATATGTTTTTTTGCTATGGAAAAGGCGCGCTGCAGAATTGTTCATTCTGCAACGCGCCCTTTTCCGTCTGCGAACACGGCACCATTTGGGTTCAGGCTTTTCGTTCTCCTCCGATGGTTTCGGAAAGAAAACGAGCGGAACGCCCAGTTATGATTCCGCACCAGCGCTCGGCATGACCACACGGCGAGCATTGGTGTCTCAGGTATGACCGATCATTGTCCCGACACGGGTCGATCGGAAACACGGGAACTTTACGAATTGTTTACATTCCCCGCCTTTACTTTTTGCACCCCCTGCCATATACTGAAGCTGACAATCCAACCGGAACCATGCCAACAAGGAGGACGATATTGAATGAATAAACGAAGAATCGTAGTGAGCGTGGCCGTTACGGCGGCTCTGGCGCTGGTCATTGCCGTCGAGCCGATACGTGCGTTCGCACTTGACGCCATGTCGGTTTTCCGCGTCCAGGGACAGGACAGCTTCCAGATCACCGTCGAGGATCTGGCGGAACTGGCGCAAAACGCACAATCAACGCTGTCGGATGTCATGGACACCGAGGGGGAAAACTGGCCGGACGGGATGGAGCACCCCGATCTCTCGGAGTTGCCTGACAAAGCTGACCTGTTGCCGGACGGGAGGGCCTCGCTGCTTGAAGAGGGGATGTTGGACAATCTTAAGAGCGTGGCGCATCCGCTGGATCGTCTCATCGACTTTACCGGCTATGCCGTCTCGCTGCCCAAGGGCTGGGATAACGCCCTGCTGTACGCCACCGATGCGCAGGAAACCACACTGACCATTTCGCTTGAGGAAGTCAACGCTATGCTTGAGGCCTCGGGTTCGGTCGCGCGGCTGTCCAATGACTGGGACGGCGCGACGCTCAACATCAACATGCCGGCCATGCTGCTGGCCGTCCAAGATGAGGCGGCGCTGTTCGTCTGCCGCCCGCCCGAGATGACCGTATCCGGCGGACTTGACCTGACCGAGCTGCGCGAAGTGCTATCGACCGTGCCTCTGTTGCCCTACAATCTCGCGCAGCAGATCCGAGACATGAAATCGGACGTCATCTATCTGCCCGAGCTGGTCGGCTTCACGCAGCCGGTGGAAATCGGGGGCAAAATGGCCTTTGTCTATCCGCTGGACGATCTGGGCAGTTACATGGGTACCCTGTCCGCTTCTCTCATGCCTTCTGACGGCATGTCCCTTGATGCCACCGAGGACTTCAGCACTGAAGCGCCGTCCTTCTCAAATCCGTTTGACGAAATCAAGGGCACCATCGTGGCCTTTGTCCGCAGCGACACCATCTATGTGTTGGCCGGCACAGCGTCCACCGCCGAAATGGTACAGCTGGCGCGCACGATCTGAGGATTCCGGTGACGGCGAGAAAATTTTCGCGGGAGTGGATGGGCATTGATTGAAACACACGGCTTAACCAAAATCTACGGGAAGCGCGTCGGTTGTCAGGACATCGGCCTGTCGGTGCCCGAGGGCTCCCTGTTCGGCTTCCTGGGGCCCAACGGCGCGGGCAAAAGCACCTGCATCAAAATGCTGGTCGGGCTTCTCTTCCCCACGTCGGGCGAGGGTACCGTGTTGGGCCGCCCGCTGGGCGATGTGCGGGCGCGCAAAAAAATGGGCTACTTGCCCGAACAGTTTGCCTATCAAAAATGGATGACCGGCGCCGATCTGCTGGCCTTTCACTGCGCGCTCTACCGCGTCGAAAACGTGACCGAGCGCTCGCGCGAGGTACTCCGCATGGTGGGACTCGAAGGCGTGGAAAAGGTGAAGGTGGGTTCCTTCAGCAAGGGCATGCAGCAACGCATCGGACTGGCCTGCGCGTTGTTGTGTGACCCCGATCTTCTGTTTCTGGACGAGCCGACGTCGGCGCTCGACCCCATCGGCCGACGCGAGGTGCGGGACATCTGTCTCGAGCTCAACCGGCAGGGCAAAACAATCTTCCTGAACAGCCATTTGCTCAGTGAGGTGGAGCAGCTATGCGACACCGTCACCATCATCAACCAGTCGCGCGTAATCAAGACGGCGCGAATGGAGGAGCTGCTGACCGCGCGCCACACCCTGTACCTCAGTGTCAGCGGTCTGACCGAGCAACTGTGGCAGACCCTTCGACAATTCGACCCCAACGCCGCCGCCTATCCGCCCGAAGGAACGATGACCCGTCTGGCGCTGACGCTGACCGAGCACGAGCAGGTGCCCGCTGTGGCGGCGGCCGTTGTGCAGAGCGGTGTGAATCTTTACGAGCTCCATGTCCGCAAGGATTCACTGGAGGACGTCTTCATTCGCCTCGTCGGCGGAAGCGGAGAGGGGGGCGTTCAATGAGAGCGGTGTTTGGCGTAACCCTGAAAGAAGCGCTGCGCAAGCGCACCTTCCTGGTCATGAGCATCGTGACCCTTCTGTACCTGGTTCTGTGGGGCGTGGCGCTGTTCTTTTTCAGCCGTGAGCTGCGAAACAACGATTCGGGATATATGAGCGGCATGGTCTCTCAGCTTGTGGCTTCCATGGGACTCAACTTCTCGCAGATGCTGGTCATGCTGCTGACCGTCATGCTGGGCGCAGGCGCCATTCTGCCCGACATTGAGTCTGGTCAGATTCACAGCATTCTGTCCCGACCCATTCGCCGGAGCTCGTATATCGGCGGCAAGTTCTTGGGACTGCTGGCGCTGGCCTGCGGTTTTGCCGCGGCGTTGTATGCGGCGGTTCTGGCCATGGGCTCGTTGTACGGTCTGGAAATGATTCGTGTCCTCACGGTGGGACAGCTGCTGGAAGGTCTGTACTACTATTTGTTGGCCCCTTGCGCTATGTTGTGCGTGCTGTTTCTGTTATCCATCCGCCTGCGTACCATCCCCACCGGTATTCTGGCGCTGTTCCTGTTTGTTTTGGGCAACATCGGAGGGATGGTCGAGCAGATCGGCCGATTGGCGCACAATGCTGATTTGGAGCATGTAGCCGTCTTCATCAGCCTGTTATCGCCGTTTAACACGCTGTTCAACAAAGTGAGCTCGGCGTTGTTGCCCGGCGGCGGGCTTACCGAGATGATTTCCTCGATGACCTCGGGCGGCGGCGGGGGATCTCCCAGCGTCTGGATGATGGTTTGGATCTATGCGTACATCGTCGGACTGTTTGCGCTGGCGGCCTGGCGATTCAATAAGAAGGACATCGTCTGACGCAAAACTAAACCGTGCGCTGCAGCAGTTCCGCTGATTCTCATTTCCCGGAATCGAGAATACATCCTGCTCGAAGCAGAGTCCCGCGCTTTGTTCTTCGTATTTACTGGGCCGGGACGTCCGGGCGCCTCACCATTCCGCCCCTCCTTCCGTGCTTGTCGTCCTGCGCGAATAGGAAAATGACGTTCGCGCCCGATGTTTTTCTTGTCCGAGAGTCGTTTGATGAAAAGCTCCGCGCCTTTATAAAGGCGCGGAGCTTTCTAGCATAGGGATAGTATATCCGGGCACAGGGCGGACGCTACCACTGGATGTCGGAAGCGATAGCGCACGGTATGGCGCGTTGGGTCAACGTCCGGCGCGGCGCGCGTCGTCGGCCATTAGCCTCCTGACGGCGTCCACGGCGCAGCGGATGGCCCGATCGCTGTCGTTGCGAACGGTTTCATCCAATCCAGCTTTGCTGCGTTCGACGTTCCAGATAGCGGTAAGCACGGCACCGGCTCTCACGCCCCGGACAAGCGCCACGCTGAAGAGGGACGCGCACTCCATCTCGGACGCCAGACACCCGCATTGCAGGTAAGCCTGCCAGCGCGGCAGCAGCATCGGCGACAGCGGCATGCTCTCGGGATTGGTTTCGCCGTAGAAGGAATCCTTGCTCTGCACCACACCGATATGGTAGCGTGAACCCTCCTGCTCATCCGACAGCGCCTCGGCACTGTCGCGCAGCGCCGACAGCACAGAAAAGTCAGCGACGGCCGGATATCCGGAAGGCAGGTACTCGCGGCTGGTACCATCGCCCCGTATGGCCGCACTGGCCAGGACGAGATCTCCGGCGACGACGGAAAGCGCCATGCCGCCACTGGTGCCCACCCGGATGAAGGTGTGCGCCCCGCATTGAACGGCTTCCTCCACCGCGATGGCCGCCGAGGGGCCGCCGATGCCGGTGGACAGCGCGCTGACGGACTGTCCATCCAGCGTTCCGGTGTAGACTCTGAATTCACGGTTGCAGGCCATTTCCCGGGCATTGTCAAAATGGGCCGCGATTTGTGGGATGCGTCCCGGGTCACCGGCCAAGAAAACGTAGGCGCCCAGATCCGCGGGATTGATGCACAAGTGAAATGGTTTTGCGCCATCGGTCAGCATGGACAACACCTCCAGTCAATCGGATTGTGCAAGAGATCATGGATCGAGAAACGTGCGACAGGCGCCGGGCCGTCATCAACAGGTCGGTGCAACGAAGGAACGCTGTCCTGCTCTGTCGCGGTATGGCGACAGTATATCGGACTCTAGAAAAAAAGGCAAGGCTTGTCCTCCGTCCCGTTTCGCGTTCTGAAAGCTTCATTCCCCCACACACTTCGAGAAAGCACGTGCATTCTCCTTTCTACTGTGGTAGAATATGAGTTCATTAACGAAAGGCGGCGACAACATGTCCACTTTGATTCTTTTCTATTCTCACTCCGGTAAAACGCGTGCCTTGGCCACACAGAGAGCGCAGGAACGGGGCGCCGATCTGGAGGAAGTCTTTAAGTCCCGAAAGTTCACCGCACCGGGCGTCATTTTTCGCGGAATCATCCTATCGATAAGACGCAAAGCGCCTGAGATTCAGCCCATCAAGGCCGATCTCAGTAAATACGACACCATTTCAATCTGGTCGCCCGTTTGGGCCTCACATCCCGCGCCGGTGTTCAACAGCATCGTCGAGCGCTTGCCCTCGGGCAGGCAGGTCGAACTCAATCTGACTTCCAGCAGCGGCAAGAGCGCGGAGTCGGCCGAGGGCACCAAAGCCCTGATTCAGGCGCGCGGCTGCACCGTCACCGCTTACAACGATATTAAATCATCAAACTAAACAGAAAGTCCGCCCTTACGCGGTTGTGGTTCATGTATGGATTATCAGGCTCTGGAAAGACAAAAAGTCAGCAAGCTTCTGCTTAAATACTCTCTGCCGGCCATCATCGGTATGCTGGTGGCCGCTCTTTACAATGTGGTCGACCGCATCTTCATCGGAAACATTGAGGGCATCGGCGCCGATGCCATTTCTGGTGTCGGCGTTACCATGCCCATCACCACCATCATGCTGGCCTTCAGCATGTTGGTTGGTTTGGGCGCCACCTCCAACATTTCTCTCTGCCTGGGTCGCGGAGAAAAGGAAAAGGCGCAGCGGCTTTTGGGACACACTTTCACCCTCACCCTGCTGGCGGCCGCTCTGCTTACAGCGGTGGGTCTTTTGTTTTGCGACGACATTCTGCGGCTGTTCGGCGCCAGCGACGTGCTGCTGCCCTATGCCCGGCGGTACATCACCATCATTCTGGGCGGTTCGGTGTTCAATATGATGGCGTATACCATCAACAGTACCATTCGCGCGGATGGCAGCCCGATTATCGCGGGCGTGACCATGATCATCGGCTGCGCGCTCAACTGCGTCCTGGATCCTCTGCTGATATTCGGCTTTGGCTGGGGCATTGAGGGCGCCGCCATCGCGACGATTTTTTCGCAATTCGTGTCTTGTCTGTGGGTACTTTGGTACTATTTGCGCGGGAAGTCCCGGCTGACGCTGACGATCAGCGATATGAGGCTGCACTGGCAGACCGTGAAACTGATTTTCATCACAGGCCTCTCGCCTTTTTCTATGCAAATCTCGTTCAGCATTATCCAAGCCATCACCAACATCCGCCTGAGTGCGTTGGGCAGCGAGGCTGGCTTCGGCGATATGGGCATCGGCGCCTTCGCCGTTGTGTCTTCAGTCGTCATGCTGTTCTTAATGCCGCTGTTCGGTCTCGGGCAGGGCGTTCAGCCCATCGTCGGCTACAACTACGGCCGGCGGCTGTATGGACGCGCCAAAAAGACGCTGTGGACCGCCGTCACATGGAGTTCGATTTACCTGCTGATCGGCTTTGCCATCATAGAGATCTTCCCCGGTTTCTTCATTTCGCTGTTCAACGACGATCCCGGTCTGGTCGCTATGTCCATGACCGGTCTGCGCTACGACGCTTTATCTATCCCGCTTCTGGGGTTCGTCGTATTGGGCACCAACCTGTTCCAGTTCATCGGCAAGCCGAGGGTCGCCCTGCTGCTCAATGTGACGCGGCAGTTTTTCTTCCTGATCCCCTGCCTGCTCATTCTCCCCAACTTTATCGGAATCGACGGTGTCTGGCTGAGCACCCCCATCTGTGACGGCGTCGCCTTTTTCCTCGTGCTGGTCAGCGTCGTCTACGTGATGCGGCGTATGGGCAAGGACGACGCCCTGTCCGGTACGCTCATCGATTTCGACACATCCGCTTTCTCTCCGGAATTGTAACCTGGAACCGACAGACGCGCCGGCACGGAAGCAACGGTCACGGCGCGTTTATGATGTCATCAGGAACCCTTCTTCTTGCG
>JAVBPF010000038.1:0-6678 GCA_031549735.1 Oscillospiraceae bacterium | reverse complement strand
CGTCTTTTCGACCGAGGTGTGCTTTGCCATGACTTTTTACAGGTGACGCCATCGCCTTTTTAAGATTTCTGAGGGATGATATGTTTTTTTGCTATGGAAAAGGCGCGCTGCAGAATTGTTCATTCTGCAACGCGCCCTTTTTTGACGCGAGGAGGCGAGATTTGTCCCCACGAATCTGTGTTTTGATACGTGCAAACCGTCTTTTCACGTATCTCACGCCGGGACGGCCGGCACATCGCCGACGTCGGCCTCTAAGCTGTTGTATTTGCTGTTCAGAATGATGATGTCGACGCGGCGGTTTTGGGTTCGCCCGTCGGCGGTACCGTTGTCGGCAACGGTCTTGTATTCGCCGTATCCCACGGCCACCAGCTTCTCGGGAGGGATGCCGGACGACGCGACAAACAGCTTCACCACCGTGGTCGCCCGTACCGAGGACAGTTCCCAGTTGGTATCAAACCGTGCGCTGTGAATTGGCACATTGTCGGTATGCCCTTCCACGCGGATGTAGTTGTCGAGCTTGTTGATGATTTCGCCTGTTTTCATCAGCATCGGGATGTGCTCCGGTCGGATGTCGGCGCTGCCGGAATCAAAGAGGACCGAGTCGTGCAGGCTGATGACAAGTCCGCGCTCATCGATGTGCATACTGATGTTGGCGATGATGCCTTCCTGGCTGAAATAGTTCTCCAGATTGGACTGCAGGCGTTGCAGATTTTTGATTTCCACTTGCTCCGCTGTTTCGCCGGGATCGGAATTCTCATCCTCGTCGGGCGTTGGCGCGGGCATCACCGGTTCACTTTCCCCGCCCGGCGCATAATCCGGCAGCAGTCCGCTGTTGTCGGGCATTACCCCGACCCCGCCGAACTCGCTGTAAAACGCCTGTGCAATGGCGGAAAACTTCTGTGCGTCCACATTGCTGGCGGCAAACAGCACGATAAACAGAGCCAACAGGAGTGTCAGCAGGTCGGCGTAAGGGATGAGCCAGCTTTCATCCATATGCTCTTCGTGATCCCCGTGACTTCTACGTTTCGCCATAGTTCCTCCTCGGGCGTACTGCCAATGTGCCCTGTGCAACCGTTGATTCTATCCATGCCTGTCGGATGGGATCATCGATTCCCTAACTCTGCGCGTCGGCAAAATTCCTTTCGCGCTCCCCATTGGAGATGAACGACAGCATTTTCTCCTTGATGATGTTCGGAGCGACGCCTTCGTTGATGAACAATATACCCTCCAGGATGATCCGCTTGTTGAGCACCTCGGCCTTCGATTTGCGTTTCAACTTGTTGGCGAACGGGTGCCACAACACATAACCGGTGAAGATGCCGAACACAGTGGCCATAAAAGCGCCTGAGATGGCGTGACCGAGCGCTTCCTGATCCGACATGTTGGCCAGCGCGGCGATCAGACCGATGACTGCACCCAAAACGCCCAGGGTGGGCGCATACGTTCCGGCCTGGGTGAACACACTGGCATAGCCCTGGTGCCGCTGTTCCATGGATTCGATGTCGGTCATCAGCGTGTCCTCGATCCGATCGCTGCTTTCGCCCATCGTGATCATGGACAGCCCGCGCCTGAGGAAGGGGTCATTGACCTCTTTCATTTTCCCTTCCAGTGCCAGCAATCCGTCCTTCCGGGCGATTTGCGCATAGTCGGTCAGCAGATTGATGACCTCTTCATTGGAGTAAGGTGTTTTGGTGTTGGAAAAAACCAGTTTGAACAACGTTCCTATCTTTTTGGCCTCTCTGCCCGGGAACGCGTTTAGAACAGCGCCTGTCGTGCCGACCAGAATGATAAAAATGGCCGCGGGATTGGCCAGGGCGGAAAATTCCACCCCTTTGAACATCATACCGACCAGCAATCCGATGAGCGCCACAATGAGTCCGAGTATGGTGGAAAACTCCATGATTCACGCGCCCCCTCATGTGTTAAAAGAACCGCTGACCACGTTTCGGGTGGTCGGTTCCGGTGCATAACCAAGTGCTATTGCCGATCTCCTTTGGAGGCTCTCAGCCGAGCCAGAGCCCGCGCAATGGCCGCCTTGGTGCGGATATACTCGATGTGGCTGAGTGAGTTCTTCATGCGAAGTTCGGCGCGCAACAGCGCTTCACGGGCACGGGCGACATCAATCTCGTCCGCCCATTCGGCCGTATCCACAAAGAAATCGACCTTGGTGCCTTCGACGTCGACAAAGCCGCGACCGACCGCGGCGCTTTTCCATTCGCCATCGATCAGAATTTCAATAGCGCCCGCGTCGACGGCCGCGATCATGGGCATATGGCCTGCCATGACGCCCAAACGGCCGTCCGGTGTTCCGAACATAACCTCGGTCGCTTGCGCGGCGAGCAACTGTTTGTCAGGCGTCAGGATGTTGAGCTCAAAGGTTCCGGACATATGGCTCTCCCTTCTGTCATGGAGCGACCTTGGGATTGTTCAGTTGTTCGGCGTGTTCATAGACTTCCTCGATGGAGCCCTTCATGAAGAAACATTCCTCAGGGATCTCGTCCAGTTTGCCGTCCAGAATCTCACGGAAGCTGCGGATGGTATCTTTCAGGGGAACGTATCGACCTTTATAAGACGTGTAAGTCTCGGCCACAAAGAACGGCTGCGACATAAAGCGCTGCAGCTTGCGCGCGCGTCTGACCGTGATCTTGTCGTTCTCGGCCAGCTCCTCCATGCCCAAAATGGCGATGATGTCCTGCAGCTCCTTGTACCGCTGCAGGGTTTCCTGCACGCGCCTTGCCGTGCGGTAATGCGTTTCACTGACTGTTTCGGGCTCGAGCAGACGCGAGGAGGACTCCAGCGGATCGACCGCCGGATAGATGCCCATCTCCACGATACTTCGGGACAGCACGGTTGTGGCGTCGAGGTGGGCAAAGGTGGTGGCCGGGGCGGGGTCGGTCAGGTCGTCAGCCGGGACGTAAACCGCCTGCACCGAGGTGATCGAGCCGCGTTGGGTGGATGTGATACGCTCCTGCAGGGTTCCCATCTCGTTGGCCAATGTGGGCTGATAGCCCACCGCCGACGGGATGCGTCCGAGCAGAGCGGATACCTCGCTGCCCGCCTGAACAAACCGGAAGATGTTATCGATGAACAGCAGGACGTCCTGCCCCAGATCGTCGCGGAAATGCTCGGCCATGGTCAGCCCCGACAGCGCGACCCGCATGCGTGAGCCGGGCGGCTCATTCATCTGGCCGAAGACCATTGCCGTTTTGGCGATGACGCCCGATTCCTGCATTTCAAGCCACAGGTCGTTGCCTTCGCGCGTACGCTCTCCGACGCCGGTGAAGACCGAGTAGCCGCCGTGCATCGTGGCCACGTTTCGGATCAGTTCCATAATCAAAACGGTCTTGCCTACGCCGGCGCCGCCAAACAGCCCGATTTTTCCGCCCTTGGCATAGGGCGCCATCAGATCGATGACCTTAATGCCGGTTTCCAGCACCTCGGCGCTGCCGCGTTGCTCGGCAAAGGATGGGGCGTCCCGGTGAATGGGGAGCCGCTGCGCGTCGGTCAACGCTTCTTTGCCGTCGACCGGATCGCCCAGCACATTGAAAACGCGGCCCAACACCGGCTCACCCACAGGCACGCTGATCGGCGCGCCCGTGTCCCGCGCGGCGGCGCCGCGCGTCAGAGAGTCGGTCGAGGTCATGGCCACGCAGCGAACCGTATCGTTGCCGACGTGTTGTTGTACCTCGGCGGTCACCGGACCGTCAGGCGTATCCACGACCAGAGCGTTGTACAATTTGGGCAGCGACCCGTGTTCAAAACGAACATCCAGCACGGGGCCGATGATCTGTGTGATATGTCCGATGTTTTCTGCCATAGCGTCCGTCCGCCTTTCATTCATCCTCGTTCATGGCCGCCGCACCGGCCACAATTTCAGTGATTTCCTGTGTAATCATGGACTGCCGCGCGTGGTTGTAGGTCAATGTGAGAGAGTCCAGCATGTCGTTGCCGTTTCGTATGGCGCTGTCCATGGCCGTGACACGGGAGGCCAGCTCGCTGGCCCATGCGTGGATGAGACAGCCATAGATGAACCCTTTCAGATAGTTGACCATCAGCGTGTCCAGCACCGCGTCTGGGTTGGGCTCAAAGGCCACCTCCCGCAAGGGTACCGGCGGGTCGCCAAAGACTTCCGCCGCCAACGGGAAAAGGTGCGTCACGAGGGGCTGAAGCCGCACCGTAGTATGGAAATGCGTATAGGCCACGTCAAAGGCGTCGACCTCGCCGTTGTCAAACAGGTGAAGAATCATTTCGGCCAGCTCCCGGGCGGCGAACAATGTGGGCGGTTCAAAGGAGTATTCGGGCGGCTGGAGCACCGATTTGTGCCTGGAGACAAAATGATTGCGCCCGATGCTGCCCAGGATAATCATCAGCTCGGCCGGTGTTTCCTGAAGCGATTGCTCGACGGCCTTGATGACATTGCTGTTGTAGCCGCCGGCCAAACCTCTGTCGGAGGTGATGACCAGCAACCCGCGGCGCTTAGGTTTGATCTCGGGTCTGACCAGATAACGGCTGGCCGCCTCGGGGCACTGAGCCAACACGTCGGCGATGTTGCTGCGAATGCGCTCGTGGTAGGGCATGGCTTCGGCCAGCATACGCTTGGCCCGCCCGATGCGCGAGGCCGAGATCAGCTTTTGCGCGTTGGCGATCTGTACGGTTTGCCGGATGCTCTTGATCCGAATCAAAATGGATGCCGTGTTGTTCATCGGGGACACCTCCGCATCATGCTCATCTGTTATTGAGGCGTCGAGGGCTTGAAGTCTGCCTTGTACCCATCGGCCGCGGCGCGCAGCTTTGCCTCGGTTTCGTCCGAGAAATCACCGGTGCTCCGAATGGCTTCCGGCACATCGGGCGCATTCTCCCGGACGGCGTCCAGCAGCCCGGAGTTGAACCGCGCCACATCATAAGAGGCGACGCCGTCCAGATAGTCGTTTTTCGCGCAGTAGAGTACAATGACCTGATCCTCCATCGCCATGGGCGCGTACTGCTGCTGTTTCAGCGTGTCCATCAGGCGGGCGCCCTTATCGAGACGCGCCTGCGTGGAGGCGTCCAGATCAGAGCCGAGCTGGGAGAAAACCTGAAGCTCCCGGTATTGCGCCAATTCGATGCGCAGCGAGGCGGCCACCTTTTTCATGGCCTTGGTCTGTGCCGTGCTGCCCACGCGGGAGACCGAGAGTCCCACATTGACAGCCGGCCTGAATCCGGCGAAAAACAGCTCCGACTCCAGAAAGATCTGTCCGTCGGTGATGGAGATGACGTTAGTGGGGATATAGGCCGAGATGTCGCCGGCCAGCGTCTCAATGATGGGCAGTGCTGTGATCGAGCCCCCGCCCAGCGCGTCGGACAGACGAGCCGCGCGTTCCAGCAATCTGGAGTGCAGGTAAAAGACGTCGCCCGGGTAGGCCTCGCGTCCCGGGGGACGCTTCAGCAGAAGGGACATGGTTCGATACGCCACCGCGTGTTTGCTCAGATCGTCGTAGATGATGAGCACATCTTTGTGGTCGTTGTACATGAACTCCTCGGCCATGGCGCAGGCGGCGTAGGGCGCCAGGAATTGAAGCGGCGCCGGGTCGGAGGAGGTGGAGGCCACGACAATGGTATTGTCCATGGCGCCGTGGCGGCTCAGTGTGCTGACGATGGACGCGATGAGTGACGCCTTCTGGCCGATGGCCACATAGATACAAACGACGTCCTTGTCGCGTTGATTGATGATGGTATCGATGGCGATGGCCGTTTTGCCGGTCTGCCGATCGCCGATGATGAGCTGGCGCTGACCGCGCCCAATGGGCACCATGGCGTCCAGCGACAGAATTCCGGTTTGCAGCGGAACGCTCACCGGTTGGCGCTCGGTGACGCCCGATGCTATGGCTTCTATCGGCCGGGTTTTGTCGGACACAATGTCGCAACCGCCGTCCAGCGGGCGCGCCAGCGGATCGACAACGCGACCCAGCAGGGCGGAGCCAACCGGAACGCGTGTGGTCTGACCCGTGCGCCTGACCTGCGTACCCTCTCGGATGTTGCCGCCGGAGGAAAAGAGCACGCAGCCCACATTGTCCTCTTCCAGGTTCATGGCCATGCCGATGTCGCCGCCCTCAAATTCGAGAAGCTCACCGCTCATACAGTTGTCCAGGCCGTAAACACGCGCGATGCCGTCGCCGATCTGGGTAACCGAACCCACCTCGGCCAGATCGTCTTTGCGGCTGCGCTGTTCCAGCCGTTCAAGCAGAAGTCTGCTGATTTCGCCTGTATTGACTGACATATGAATTCTCCTTACCGACGGAATGTGATGAGAGCCCCGATCTGAGACCGCAGGGACTGATCCAGCACCAGATGGCCGCATTCGGCGATAAAGCCGGCGATCAGGTCTTTTTCGATGACGACCCGGATCGGGATCTCGTCCTTTTGCCGCGCCGGAATCAACCCGCGCTGCACAAAATAGACCCGAAACTTGTCCAGCAGAACCGGGCCCGGCGCAAAGGGAACGCGAAGTGTCACTTCAAGCGACGCGGTCTCCTTGGCGGCCAGGTCGGCAAACAGCCGGACAACGGCGGGCAGCAGCTTCATTTTGCGGTCATGAGCCAGAAGCTGCAGAAATTCGCAGGTGATTTCGGAGAGATTGTCCCGACAGACCTCTTGCAGCAGTGTGATCTGTTCCTCCGCCGACCCAAGGGGGGTCCCGAA
>JAVBPF010000069.1:0-11762 GCA_031549735.1 Oscillospiraceae bacterium | reverse complement strand
TCTTCGACATATCCAGAATATCATTGATAATGCCCAGCAAATGTCGGGAGGCATCATCAATTTTACTCAGGCAAAAGTCGATTCGCTCCGGGTCGTTCGATTGTATGGCGATGGTGGTCATCCCAATGATGGCGTTCATCGGAGTCCGTATTTCATGACTCATGCGCGAAAGGAAGTCGCTTTTGGCGGCGCTGGCACTTTTGGCCGTCTCCATGGCGGTTTCCAGGTCGTGCTGCATGTTGACCAGCGCCGTGATGTCGGTGGCCAAACCGATGACACCGGTTGTGTCGCCCCGCGCGTCATAGAGTGGCGCCGTGACGCAATTGTAGCTCTTATCGTCGAGCTTCCAGAGTCTCTGGTGCTGCCCGCCCGTCAGCATCCCCCGACTGAGTTCGGCCGGAACCGCACAGCGCGGCGGCAAATCCTCAAGTTCGTGTCCGATGATTTCAACCGGATCCAGATGATGGGCTTCCAACTCCAACCCCTCGAACAGTGTAAAGCGGGCCTCCAAATCGGTACACCAAATCATACCCGGATAGTTGCGCATGACCGCCTGCATTTTTGAGAGTGTGTCCGATCTCTCCTGTTCAGCCTGCATCCGGGCGGTAATTTCGGTCATCTGGTGCATACAGACAACACTTCCGTCCGCCCATTCGATGAAGGAATCGGTGTGGTCAAAGAAGCGGCTTTCCTGGGGGTCATGCTCCTCCCACCGGCGCGACTTCTGCATCTTGCTCAACAACTGTTCGGCCGCGCAGTTAGTCGGCTGGGAGTGCCTGCAACCGAACACTTCCCAGCATGGCCGATTGATGGTGTCAGCATCCAGATGACGAAGCTGTCTCAGTTTTTTGCTGATGAACAGGATCTCTCCCGTCTGCGGTCGCGTCACATGGATGCAGGTGTCGAGGTTGTCCAAAAGAATGGTGAGGCGACGGCTGTTCATCTCGATGGTGTCGTCCATCAATGAGATTTTGTTTCTGGTATAGCGCAGGATCAAATACAGTAGCAACAGGAAGATCCCCAGCACCAACGCGATCATCGGTACAACGGCCAGCCCGGGTATCGCTCTGTCCACAAACACGGCAACCCCGTATCCATCCGACGAGGTAATTTCGGCATAGGTGCCGAACACACGCGGCCCGGGCGGCGTGGCCCCATCATCGAGACGGCCGTGCAGGGTTTTTCCGTCCGGGATGTAGTCGCCGGACGTGCCGGACAGGTCGCGCAAAGGTATGGACGTTACAGAGTATGCCCGATCTTTCTGATAGGCGGCCAGGTAATCGAGAAATAATTCGGAATCTTTCGGTACCTTTCGCGTCAACGCGAGAACAAAGGCTGTATACCAGCCGCCGGATTGCTTTTCGGCAAAGTAGGCGTCGGCAAACGAACGAAACGCGTGAATCTGTGTGTCCTCGGTGACCTCACCCCGGTAACTATTCAGATACGTTTCCATCTGACGACGCAGCGCCTGCGCTGTGTCTGCCATCTCCTTGCTGTATTGCTCCGTGGAATAGGAGATGATTCCATAAGTGGCTCCCGCAAAGATGGACACCAGAACAACGACCAGCGCGGCGAAAATGGTCCATGGTTTTCTGCGTGGCGACACGCCCGTCTCTTCCATAACTGCCACCTCTGCCTCCACTTTCAATGACACCATAATTATAGGTGTACGCGCGCGCGTTCGCAACAGACAATACTGCCACAATTCTCAGCCCGCAGCCTTAGAAAATCTACCAATTCATCAAACACGGCACGATCGGGCACCCAAGTGGGCCAGTGCAGGCCGTTTACATAGCGATTGTGCGAATCGTCATAAGCCGCGGCGGGCAAATAGAAAAGGCCTTACATGGTTTCAGAATATGAGTCCACAAACCCGATAAGGCCGCAACCGTGACGGCGGTTCACGCCGCGACTTCGGTCACTCTTCTGGTTCGTCCTCGCCGGGCCTTCGCGAAGAGATCAGCGCGTTCACAGCCACCGTAACAATGACACCGGCACCTGTTTCCAGGACGCGCGTCAGAGCATAGATATATTGATCCTGCCCTGAACCGCCGGCAATCATAACGGCAACGATGACCACGCCGCAAATGGGGCAAGCAAGTTTCTGCTTCAGCAGATTGCAGATCATGAAGCCGAACGCAATGGCCAGCGGGATCAGAATGATTTGCCAAGCGGTGGCGACCGCAGATGAAAAAATCCACAGAAACGCAATGCCAATCGCGCCGCCGATGCCGGTGCCGATCAACCGGATGCGTCCCATGGTCAAGGAGCGCTCGGGCGATTCCATCATGCAGACCACCGCCGCGACGCAGGCGAAAACCGGTGTTTGATAGGGCACAAGTTGCGCGATGCCCAGACAGATCAGGACCGATATGGCCGTTTTGATCGTGCGCATCCCCAGACCGATTTTTGACATACAACTCCCCCGCCATTAGACTTGCTCGAGATTATATCATTATTTCGCGGGGAAATAAACCCCCCGACTTGATCGTGTGAACATTATGTTTACTGAATCCTCCGCAAAAAGGCCGGGCTCAACCCGACCTTTTTAACCGTCCAATATATCGTTCGCTGTTTCTGGGGCATGGGACTATCCGTTTCGTTCCACGCGTATGCTTCCCGAGGTCGTCTTCGTGGATATGGTCACGTGCGGCGAATCGCCGACCGTGCCAACCGCGCTATTTTTCCGATTGTTCCGATAAAGGATCTCGAAGTCGGTGTGAATGCCGCCCGAACCCGAGTCGCCCTCAAACAAAAAGCTCAAGTTGTACGGCACGGTCAGTTTCACGCTGCCCGACATGCTTGTGGCCCGCACGTCGCCCACGTTTTCCACCAGCTCCGCATTGACGCTGCCCGACGTACTTTTGAGTGTCCCCGTTCCAGAGAGAGCCTCCGCCCGCACGCTGCCCGACGTACTGCTGATATCAAACCGGTCGGCGTAGACACGACCCAGACGCACGCTGCCCGATGTGCTGTGTACCGTGATTTCCGGCGCGTTGTTCTCGCCCTCGGCATGCATGCTGCCCGATGTGGAGCGAAGCTGGATGCCGCTCTCGGCCGTCAGTCCTGTGTCAGCATGAATGGCGCCCGAACTGGTCTCACAGCTTATGCTCTGCGCGGTGACGAAGCCTTCCAGACGGATCGAACCGGAGCGCGTCTGCGCCGCGAGCGTGCCCGACGCCTCCAGAGCGCCCTCCGCCTTAATCGAGCCGGAGGAGGCGTCCATCCGGCAATCACCGGTATGCAGCGGACGCTCCAGCTGAAGGCTGCCCGAGGTCGCAAACAGCTCGGTGCGCGCCCATTGGAACTCATCCTGAACGCGAATGCTGCCGGAGGCGCTCGCCAGAGCCACATCGCCTGTCCAAGCGCGCGGCACCTCAATGACAAGCCGATCCCGACTCAGGTTGAGGCCGATGGTGATGCTGGATTCCACGGTTACGGTTACGTGTCCGCCGTCGCGGCGGATCTGAAAGTAACCGTCGGGCGATGTGTTTTCCCCGCCGTACTGCTCGATGTGAAAGAGCGCCGCGTCGGTGCCCTTGACCTCAATGCCCTGATATGTGCCGCGCAGCTCGAAGGCTGTGACACCCTCCGCATATATCGTCTCTTCCTTCAGCAAAACGGAACCGACATTGATCCCACAATTGAATTTCATAGGATTGAAACTCCCTCCGCTCAAACTATTCGGCAACTGGCAGATGCCCGCAATCAAAATGAGTCCCCACAGAACGGCCAGTAACGTAACCCCAAACCGTTTCATAGTTCCCTCCAAGTCCGCGCCAGCCTGACAACCTGCTGCAGTGCGGCCGCCGCCAGGAAAATCACCCAGGAGACGTCCCACCGTTGCGTACCAAAGCTCACCAGGAAGTAGGCCACCAATGCGGTCGTCCAGATCATGCCGCCTATGTTGAGTTTTTTGCGCGCGATGCTGTATATGACCTGCTGAACGACCGAGCCAATCAAGAAGATGATCCAGGTGATGTCCCAGCGGCCGGTCCAAAAGCTGAACACAAAGTAGAGCAATACTATGATGGACCACATGGCCGAGGAGATGGCGGCGTTGAGGCGTGCGTCACGGGTGCTGCCGCTGATTCTTTCCTTATATTCCTCAACGAAGGAGTCGTCTTCCCGCACATAGCGCTTCTTCTTCAGGGAGGAACCGTAGACCATCAAACCCGTCGCCACGGCAATCATACAGAGCATGATAATAAGGCCAAGCGTCTCCTGTCCGAGCAACTCTTCGGCCAGCACGATAACCGCGGCGCTCAGGATGTAGAGCATGACGGCGATGGCCTGGAGCAGGGCGCCGATTCGGTTTTGCTTCACTTGATCGGGGAAGCTCTGCTTCGCATTCTCCGAAATGTCGGAAATCAGTTGGTCGATGTCCCCGATGCCCGACACCACGGTTGTATAGGCGTCTTCCTCGCTCTTGCCCTGCGACAGCAGGTCGGCATAGCGCTCGTTCATGTTGGCCAGCAGTTCCTCCCGCATTTCCTGGATGCGGCCGTTCACCGGCGCGTCTCTGAACAAATCAGATACGTAATGTTCAATTCTCTCGTTCATGGCTTAGCCTCCGTCTGAATCAGGATGTCGATCAACCGGCGGGCGTTTTCCCACTCCGCGCGGCTGGCACGGTACTGCTTATCGCCGAGCGCCGTGATACGGTAATACCGACGACGCGCGCCGGTGGTCTCATTGCCCCAGTAGGATGTGATATACCCGTTTTCCTCGAGGCGGCGGAAGGCGCCGTAGAGCGTGGCCTCCTTGAGTTCATACTGCCCGCCGCTCTTTTCGTAGATGGACTTGTTGATTTCGTAGCCGTAGCTCTCACGCTGCAGCAGATGCGCCAGAATGATGGTCTCGGTGTGCCCGCGTATCAGGTCGGCCGTAATCGACATCGGCATCGCCTCCTTATATACTACGTATCAGGCATATACATCATACAACTACTTACCTCGTCTGTCAAGGTATATCCGCACTATTTTTTTCCGATTCTTTGTTATAGAATGATTCTATTCATTTCTCGTCGAACACTCATGCCCATCTGTCGGAGGAAACAGCCATGTTGCTCGCTTTTGACCCGATTGTGCCCGAAGCCCCGCGATGGCTCATTCTGGGCACCTTCCCCAGCCCAGTGTCCCGCCAAAAGGGCGAGTATTACGGACACCCGCGCAATCAGTTCTGGCCCCTCCTGTTTCGTGTGTTTGGCGTTGCTCATGACGCGCCCGATTACGAACTCAAGAGGCGGGCTCTGATACAGAACGACGTGGCCCTGTGGGACGTGCTTTCCGCCTGTGAGCCCGACGGGGCGCTCGATACCTCGATCCGCAACCCGGTCGTCAACGCGGCGCTGCCTTCATTTGTGGCCAAACATGCCATCGAACGGATATGCTTCAACGGACAAAACGCCTATACGTTCTATCGCCGTTGTTTCGGAGACACGCCCCATCGGATCCTGCCCTCCTCCAGCCCGGCCAACGCGCGCATGCGCTTTGAGGAAAAGGCGGAGCGGTGGCGCTCGGCCCTGTTGGATGCGTAGAATTCTGCTTTTCACTGTAATGTTTGTGATTCTTTGCGAGTGTACTGTATGTCGGGAGACCGACAGGAAAGCGAGGTCATGATGCTCCTCATTTTCATGTTTGATTCCCCACTCGGGCGCGACAAGTTCGAGCGCCTCTATTATCAATACAAAAATCTGCTATTCCACAAGGCGTATGAGATTCTTCGGGATCCCATGCTGGCCGAGGACGCGGTCAGTGAGGCGCTAATCCGCATTCATAGGAATCTGCAAAAAATCGACGAACCGTTCAACAACCGCAGTGTTTCGTTTGTCGTCACCATTGTTAAAAACGCGGCGCTGACCATCCTGTCCCAACGCCGAAGCGACATTGTCCCCTTTGAGGAACTCGAGGTCGCCGACAGCGCCGATTGGGAAGCTGATGTGCTCTCCGCACTCTCGGCTGATCGTATTTACGGTCTTGTCGACGCGCTGGGCGACGAGCTCAAAAGCGTTTTTCTACTTAAATTCGCCTACGATATGTCACACAGGGAAATCGCGCAGACGCTGGGCATCACCGAGAACAACGCCACGGTGCGCCTGCACCGCGCCAAAAAGAAACTGGCCGCCATGCTGGAGAAGGAGGGGGTTCGTCATGAAAAAAGTGAATGAAGATGAGCTCCTCCGTCAGATGGCCCGTCAGTATGCCGAACAGTACGGCTCGCGGCTGCGCCGGGAGAATGTCTCCCTGCGTCAGACACGGCTGCAGACACCCCGCATGGACTGGACGGCTCAGGAGCTGCACCGTCGCCGCCGCAGCACGCGACGTGGCGTGGGCTGGAGCCTGGCCGCCGCGCTGGTCGTATTTCTCTTGTCCTATGCACTTTTGCAGTCCCGCGTGGGCGACTCCCTTTTTGACCCTTCGGACAACGCCCCAACCACCGCTGACGCGAGTCACAGTCCGAACCACTCTGACGGTTCCTTCGGTTCCCAGGTTCCGGAGGGTGAGCCCATACCGCTGTCCTTCACACTTCCCTCTTCCTTCAGCGTGTCCGACGTTGAGGTCGACCGCGGCGAGACGATTTATTCCCTAGACGACAACAAGGATGATGATGTCGTTTTGAAGCTCTCTTACAGCGCCGATTCCAACCCTCTGCCCATGGTGGCGGGCCTGACCACATTCCACATGGGTGACAAAACCTGCTATGGCCTGAGTACCCCCGACTTCAAAATGCTGTGGATTGAGAAGGACGGCATTCTGTATGAAATGAGCTGCCGGTATGATTACAGTACGCTTCTGACATTGGGTGAACGGATTTGAGATGGTCGTCAAAATTTTTTTCGAAGCCC
The DNA here is from genome assembly GCA_031549735.1 of Oscillospiraceae bacterium. Lineage (GTDB taxonomy): Bacteria > Bacillota > Clostridia > Oscillospirales > UBA929 > JAVBPF01. The sequence continues at coordinate 4,915 of JAVBPF010000069.1, read as the reverse complement.
TGTAATGTTTCGGTTTTCTTTCCAGTTATCTGGGTGAACGCTTTCCGAGACGCCCCGCGGTGAAGCCAAAGGCGGGGTCTACAGAAAAAAGGAGCGGAAAAAGATGAAAAAGATGTTTGCCCTGATCCTGACCGCGCTGATGTTGTGCGCGCTGTTCACCGGCTGCGGCGCGGAGAGCGCCTATGAAAGTTATGCACCCACACCGCCACAGGAGGACTACTCGTCCCAGGTTCCGCCCGATCTAAATGGGGATCCCAGCTTAAACAAGGACGGCTATGGCCAAAGCGATGACTGGTACGGCGGCGAAAGCTATCTCAGCATCGACGAGAACGCGGCCAAGTCGACCGACGTCGATTCGGTGGTCACCTTTTCGCTGAAGATCGACACGGCGTCCTACACCAATGTGCACCGCTATATCGAGTCCGGTACCCGCCCCCCTGCCGACGCCGTGCGCACAGAAGAGCTCATCAACTACTTCAAGTACGACATCGAGCCCACCTTTGAAGATTCGCCCTTCGCCCTGTATACTGAGCTGGGTCCCTCCCCTTTCAGTGAAAACAAGGTGATGGCCTTTGTTCGTGTGAAGGCAAAAGACATTGACAAAAGCGATCTGCCGCCCAGCAACCTGACCTTCTTGATCGACACTTCCGGCTCGATGGACTCCTATGACAAGCTGCCGCTGCTCCAGCAATCGTTTACGATGCTGGTCGACACGCTGGACGAGCGCGATACCGTGTCCATCGTCACCTACGCGGGCAACTCTGCTGTCGTCCTTGACAGCGTCAGCGGCGCGAAGAAGAGTGAGATCCTCTACGCGATCGACCATCTCTCGGCCGGAGGCTCCACGGCGGGCGCCGACGGCATCAACACGGCGTATGACCTGGCGCGCAAAAATTTCCGCGAAGGCGGCAACAACCGTGTCATCTTGGCCACCGACGGCGATTTCAACGTGGGCGTCTCCAGCAATGATGATCTGTCACGTCTGATTCAGGACAAAAGAGACAGCGGAATTTATCTCAGCATCCTCGGCTTTGGCACCGGCAATATCCGCGACGACCTGATGGAGACGCTCTCCAAAGACGGCAACGGCAACTATTCCTACATCGACTCGGTGCGCACCGCGAAAAAGGTGCTGGTCAACGAGCTGACCACCAACCTGTTTGCCATTGCCGGCGATGTCAAGGCGCAGGTTGAATTCAACCCGGAGAACGTGAAGAACTACCGCCTGATCGGCTACGAAAACCGGCAGCTTCACAACGAGGATTTCACCAACGACACGGTGGATGCCGGAGAGATCGGCGTGGGTACCGATATTGTGCTCCTGTTCGAGCTGACGCTGGCAGGCGACGGCTCCACGACGCTGAAGTACGGCGGCGCACAGAGGCCGACCGGCAACGTGCAGGGCGAATACGCCGACGAACTGTTTGAGGTGCGTATCCGATATAAAAACCCCGGACAAAGCGACAGCCGCGAGATGCTCAAGCCGGTCACGTTTGACCGCTTCCTCGCGTCCAACTCGTCCGACTACAACTTTGCCTGCGGCGTGGCTGGGTTCGGCCATCTGCTCCGGCAATCCGAATACAGAGGCAGCTTCACTCTTAATGACGCGCTGTCCCTGGCGAGCGCCAATCTGGGGCGAGACACCGAAGGTTACCGCGCCGACTATGTAGATTTGCTCCGAGCCTATCAAATGATAGGCGGCTGAATACGTGCTGATGCCCCTTCTTCACCTTTTCCTTTCTTCCGTGGGGGGGCTCTGTCGTCGTGATGGAGCCCCTTCCGCATAATCCCATTTTCTGAGGATGCGAAAAAGGGCTTGACAAACCGCCCTCAAATATCGTACAATCACCAAGCATGAACTTCTCATTATGGCCCGGTAGTTCAGTTGGTTAGAACGCTAGCCTGTCACGCTAGAGGTCGACGGTTCGAGCCCGTTCCGGGTCGCCACTTGCTCTTATAGCTCAGGTGGTAGAGCGCATCCTTGGTAAGGATGAGGTCTCCAGTTCGAATCTGGATAAGAGCTCCAGAAGAGCCGCTTGAAACGTTTTGTTTCAAGCGGCTTTGTTTGTTTTTTCCTCTTCTCTGCGCGTCTTTCACTTCGCTTACGCGAAAAACAGGGAGGCTGATTGCCTTGTCTTCTCTTGTCACCATCGCGCGAATCCACAGCGCATTCCCTGAAAAGTTCGGTGTTCCGCGCCAGAGCGGCCTGATCAACGACCTGCACGCCACAATTGTTTTTGAACCGGAGTATCGCAGCGCCGATGCCATACGCGGTCTTGAGGCCTTCTCGCACATCTGGCTGCTCTGGGCCTTCTCCGCTTCCCAGCGGGATAGCTGGTCGCCCACCGTGCGGCCTCCACGGCTGGGCGGCAACGAGCGTATGGGCGTGTTCGCCACACGTTCGCCCTATCGCCCCAATGCCATCGGACTATCTTCGGTCAAGCTGGACGGGATAGAGAGTCATACCTCGCTGGGGCCTGTGCTGCATGTATTGGGCGCGGATATGATGGACGATACGCCAATTTACGATATCAAGCCCTACCTGCCCTACACGGACAGTCATCTGGACGCCGTCGGCGGGTTTGCCGACACGCCGCCCGAACGCCGCTTGGAGGTTGTCGTCGCCGACGGATGGCTTGCCGTTCTGACCGAGCCGGGCGACCGTTCGCTTCTTGACGTGCTGGCGCTTGACCCGCGTCCGGCCTACCAGTGTGATCCGGAGCGGGTGTACGGCCTGCGCTTCGGCGCCTACAACATTAGATTTACCATTGATGAGAATACACTTACGGTCTGTGAAATCAGACGCGTTGATGCCTGACGGCAGAGATTCCCGATTATGACAGCAATTGTTCCGCCGTAAACCCGCAAACCCTTCGTGCTTCTGTAGTTCAGGCGGCTGACCTCATCCTTGGTAAGGATGGGGTCAGCAGTTCGAATCTGGGTAGAAGCTCCACATTTTTCACTCTAGAACCCCCTAAAATTGACCGCGTTGCTGTCAAAATTGCTGTCAGCTTTTTAAGGGGTGGGAACAAAAACAGATGAGCCATCGACTCATCTGTTTTTGTTTGCAGGGGGATTAGGACATCAGTTCATCATAAGCACTGTCGAGGGCGGCGGCAATCGTCCGAAAGACCGCTCTGGAAATGACATGATTGTATGTACCCAAGGTGAGCTCCACCTTTTTATGGCCCATGTGCTCCTGCACAATTTTGGGGTTTACTCCCCGCTCAAGAAGCATAGTCGCAAAAGTGTGGTGAAAAGTATATAGATGGATACCGAGGTTCTGCATTCCGCTTTTCTTGAGAAAACGGTTCAGGAGGCTTCTTAGACCGCTATTGGTTCTCATACAGGACGGTTCTTCCGACCATGTAGGAATTGTGGAGTATGTCGAGGGTGAGGTAGTCTACACCGTTGAGGGTAGCACAAGTAATTCCTGCGCCAGCTGCAGTTATCGGCTGGATAGCGAGAATATTTGCGGGTATGGTACGCCCATGTATTAGACCGCAGAAAGCAAAACAGCGGAAGGAGCATTTAATCTTCTTCCGCTGTTTTGGCTGGATGATTGCTTGTGACCCAAAATTTATCACACCTAATCTTCAAAAAAATGCTTGACACGCGCCCTTACATTTGTTACGTTTAATATCGATACATACAGTATCGATATTAAACGTAACATTTTAATTTTAGGAGGTTATCGCCATGTCAGCAAATTCGCCCATGTCAATTATGCTGTACAACAGGCTGCTCAGTTACCTGCGTTTTATGAAGCAGCTGCCACAGGGCAGTCCGGACAATATTTCATCCACTGTGATTTCCACCGCGCTCGGCATACATGATGTGCAAGTGCGTAAGGATTTAGCGATCGTCAGCGACGGGGGCAAGCCGAAAATCGGATATATCACCAAAGATCTGGTTGCCGATTTGGAGCATTTTTTGGGTCACGATAATTATACAGACGCCGTTTTGGTCGGCGCGGGAAATTTGGGAAGAGCCTTTCTTTCTTATGAAAATTTCAAAAAGTATGGCCTTAAAATCGTCGCCGCTTTTGACAGCGCTCTGGAATTGATCGGTACAGAGGTCAATGGAGTACATATCATTGACTCCGGAAAAATTAAAAATATGTGCGAACGGCTAAATATTCATATCGGGATTATTGCTGTTCCCGCGTTTTGCGCCCAAGACATTTGTGACCAACTGGTAGAGGGCGGTGTCCGTGCCATTTGGAATTTTTCTCCGGTCAATCTGAGTGTGCCGCAAAACATCATTGTGAAAAATGAGGATATGGCGGCCTCTTTAGCTGTATTGACAAGACAGCTGGCAGACAGTATTGCCGAAGAAAAAGAAGGGAGAAACCATCCATGAAACAAAAAGAAAACGATGTCCTCACACCCACCGAGCAGGTAGACGTGCTGGTTGTTAAAGCGCAGCAGGCTCTGGCGGCGTACATGGAAATGACACAGGATCAAGTGGACGAAGTTGTCCACGCCATGACCTTGGCTGGGCTGGATAAGCATATGTCCCTTGCCAAGCTTGCCGTGGAAGAAACCGGGCGCGGTATCGTCGAGGACAAAGTGATTAAAAATATCTTCTCTACGGAATATATCTGGCACAGCATCAAAAACCTGAAATCTGTGGGCGTGGTAGAGGAAAACGAACTGGAGGGCTACATTGAGGTAGCCGAGCCGGTGGGCGTTGTTGCGGGCGTGACCCCGGTGACCAACCCGACTTCCACCACCCTCTTCAAAGCGTTGATTTGCGCAAAAACCCGAAATCCCGTCATCTTTGCATTTCATCCCTCCGCGCAAATGTGTTCGATGGAAGCCGCGCGAATCGTCCGAGACGCCGCCGTCGCCCACGGCGCGCCGAAAGATTGCATTCAATGGATAGAAACGCCGTCAATGGAAGCGACCAACGC
>JAVBPF010000011.1:0-12556 GCA_031549735.1 Oscillospiraceae bacterium | reverse complement strand
GGCCTGGCCCCGCGTGCCTACAACCCGCGCGCGGCGCGCGCCCCTCGACTCGTCGACGACGTAGGTCTCAATCTTTTGACGTCCGGGCGGCCGCTCACGCATGACCGAGATGTCCAGATCCCCATAGAGCACCAGCGCCAGCGAGCGGGGGATGGGTGTGGCCGACATGACCAGCCGGTGCGGATGCAGACCCTTGTCCGAGAGCGTGCGGCGCTGTGAGACGCCGAAGCGGTGCTGCTCGTCAGTAATGCAGAGAACGAGATTGTCAATGTCCACCTGAGGGGACAAAAGCGCCTGTGTGCCGACCACCAGACAGGGCTCGGGTCGTGCCAGCCGCGCCAGCGTCTCTTTTTTGCCCTTGGCCTTGGCGGTCAGCAGCAAGACCTCCTGCCCGTATGGTGCCAGCAGCGGCGAGAGCGAGCGGTGATGCTGCTCGGCCAAAATCTCGGTGGGCGCCATCAACGCCACCTTGCCGCCCTGTCGCAGGACAAACAGCGAGCAAGCCGCAGCGACCAGCGTTTTGCCCGAGCCGACATCGCCCTGAACGAGCCGATTCATACACCGTCCGGAAAGCATATCCTGCGTCGCGTCCTGTATGGCGGTCTGTTGAGCGCCGGTCAGCGTAAAGGGCAAGCCGGCGTAAAAATCACTGAGATCCTGCGTATGCAGAGCGACCCCGGCCTGATCCATCGAGCCCAACTTGAGCTGCCGCAAGGCCAGAGACAACAAAAAAAGCTCCTCAAACACCAACCGGCGGCGGGCGTCGGCAAGCGCTTCCGAAGAGCGGGGAAAGTGGATGTTTTCCAGGCAATATTCCAGACCGCGCAGATCGGCGCGGTTAAGGACTTGGAGCGGCAGGGACTCGCTATATTGCCCCCGGGTCAGATCGAGCACCTGCCGTACGGCCGAGGCGACCTGGCCGTGGGACAGCCCGGCGGTCAGCGGATACTGCGCCACCAGGCGGCCGGTGACCAGACCGCGCTTTTCAACCGGTTCAAACAGGGGATTGAGCAGTTGGGGCGGGTCGCCGGACAGTTTACCGAAAAAAACATACCGCTCACCTTCGACCAGGCGGTTCTTGACATAGGGCGCGTTGAAAAAAGTGATATCAACCCAGCCGGAGTCATCTACGACACGGGTTTTGACTAAATCAACACTGTTGCGCGCGAAAAGGTGACGCACCGGCGCGGCCACCTGCGCCTCGATGCAGACCGCCTCGGAACCCAGTTGCTCGATGGGCACGACACGGGTGCGATCCTCATACCCGCGCGGGAAGTGCATGACGAGATCGTAAAGCGTGTGGATGCCCAGCCTAGCGAACAGGCGGGCGCGCTGCTCCCCCACGCCCTTGAGGTAGCGGATAGAGGTGTCAGTTGAGTTTTCCATAGGATGCATCCAATCTTCGCGCCAAATAACAGCCGCCATAAATCAGGCCGCAGTGCAGGGGGAAGAAAATCAGATTGATGACCAGGCGCTCCATGACAAAGAAGCCGCCGGCTGAGATGCTGTAAACTGTGTTGAGCCACAAGAGACCAAGACCAAATGTAACCACAACGGTCACAAGCACCTGCGCCATGATGACGCGCCAAATCCGGAGAGGCTTGCGATACAGAAAAAGGACGTAGATCAGATTCTGCACGACGGCGCTCAGCATATAGCCCGGGAAGAAAGGACCCATCGGCTTGATGAAAAACGAGACAAGGTCGGAGGCCACGCCGAGCGGCACGGCCGCGATGGGGCCGTACAGAACCGAACCAATGCCTGTGGGAAGATAGGCGAAGCTGAGCGCGCGCATTGTTTCGGAGATATAGACAGTGAACAGGGAAAGAACAGCCGACAACGCGACCAATATGCCCATCACGCAGAGGGCACGAACCGAAAACGGAGAGCCTGATCGCTGCATCGGTAGAAGTCACACTCCTCAAAAAAGCATAGGGACTTGGGTAATCAGCGCTTACCTAAGTAAACGATGATTACATCGACATAGTAGCACGGCGAGAATTTTTGCGCACTGGCAAGACGCAAAAACGCAGGAATGCTTTGTGCCTTTCAAGTTTTTGCAACGCCGCCAGAGGGTAAAAGGGCCGTCGTGATGCTGTGGTGTATTTGATCAACGTTTACCTAAGTTCAGGCGTTTTCTCCGCCGGATTTCATGATGCGCTGCCCTGCCTGCTGCAAAACCATGAACAGACACTGCGCCATCAGCGGGTTTTCCTGCATCAGCTGTGCGTGAGACAGCGGCGGCCAGTTTTTGCGGCTGCGCTTGTCCTGATCCAGGCCATGCAGAACAGACGCCATTTTGGACTCACTGCGCGCCATGTCGGCTCGGGCCAGCGGCGCAAACAGTTCCTGTGGAATGGAGAAGAAGTCGCCGCCGTTTTCTCCGGTGACATCGTAAATCTGCCGGAACAGAAAATAGATGGAATCCCCCAGATAGGAGGCGACCGCCTCGGTCAGTTCGCGGCTGTTGGTTTTGCCGACAAGATCGACCAAAAAACCGACGCCGTTTTGCAACAGCTTCTTATGTAACTGGGACATGACATTACCGGTGAGCTTATTGTCTTTGGCGCCCGATGCCGACATCAGCGCGTCCTCCGAAACCTGTGCGCGTTCCCTGAGCATGGTGCGCCCCATCAGGTAGTCGCAGGAGACGCCGTAATATTCGGCGGCTTTGGCCACGAAGGCAAGCCCCGGCTCGCGGGCGCCCTTTTCATAATGGGAGAGCAGAGATTGCGAAATGCCGAGCGCCTCGGCTACCGAACGCTGACTCTCTCTCTTCTCTTTTCTGAGCAAACTCAATACACGGGAAAACTCCGAAGCCATCCCAAGCCCACCTTATCCTGAACCTATTCTCTCTCTGTATGGTCGCGCCGCCGCGCCGAACCATCCGACGGGCGGGGGACATCAACCCGTTTAGTATACCTGTTCCCGGCGGCCCTGTAAAGAGAAACCGCGCCTTTTTCCCGCCGAACGTGGAAAATATTCCCTGTTGCGCCGGGCGAAGGATTTTTCTTGACAACAAAACGGTTTTTTGATACACTGCCGTCGCGGCCTAGCGGGATTGTGTAAGGGTAGCACGGCAGATTCTGGATCTGCTTGTGAGGGTTCGAATCCTTCTCCCGCTGCCAAATAAGAAGCCTTGTAACACAATGGTTACAAGGCTTTTTTGATGTTTGCCATAGTGTAGTACCCTTTAGGATACCCTTTACAAGGTTTTGATGCCTTCAATATAATACTCCATTCGCTCAGAAACATGACCATATACATCTAACGTGAGGGCAGATGTATGATGACCTAAGTTTCCCTGTACGGTTTTGGGGTCATCGCCTGACTGTAGACTAATAACGGCAGAACAAGTCGACAAATGACTCGTTTTGTTCAGAGTCATTGATTGTCCAGTTAAATCATATAAATGAGTTGACTGAAAAGGAGGGCGGCCATGCAAGTAATAAGTAATTTACTGGAACCCAACTACACGCCAACACTACGACCGGAAGCGATAAAAGTAGTAGAGCAAGAGCTGATGCTTTCAATAAACGAGAGCCTGTTCCTGAAAGGAAAGATTACAGAGGAAATGTACATAAGAGCAAAGGATTTGATCATTCGTGTTGACAGAACGCTGACCCGGAAGTATAATAGTCCAAAGCAAAAAGATGTGCAACTAGAGAGGTGAAAAATGGACCTTTATACTCTAAGGAACTTACTCGCAGTGGGGAAGTCAATCTTTGAACTCGAAATGTCAGTCACCTATTATGCGAGAGTGTCAACCGACAAGGACGAGCAGCTACATTCGCTGAGCGCACAAATCAATTATTATGAAGAAGTTATCAAGAAGAATACATGTTGGACCTTCATTCCGGGTTATGTGGATGAGGGACTCAGCGGTAAGAGCATTAAGAAACGCGACGCATTTCAACGGATGATGGACGATGCAAAACTAAAAAAGTTCAACCTGATTATTACGAAGGAAATAAGCCGTTTTGCGAGAAATACTGTCGACAGCATCATGTCTACACAAGAGCTGTTAAAAAGCGGAGTAGGTGTGTTTTTTCAATCTGACAACATCATCACGCTTCTTCCCGACTCAGAATTACGGCTGACAATAATGGCCAGTATCGCCCAGGACGAGCTTAGGAAGCTCTCTGAGAGGGTTAAGTTCGGCTTTAAGCGTTCTATAGAAAGCGGCACTGTGCTTGGCAGCAACAAGATATGGGGATACACAAAGGATAAAGGCAAACTGGTTATCAATGAAGAAGAAGCCAAAGTGGTGCGCCTTATTTTCGAGATATACACTACTCAAGGGGTTGGAATCAGAAGAGTAGCTCAACAGCTCAACAGTCTTGGCTACAGAAACAAGAGTGGGAATCCTTTCTCGTTTAGTACAATTAGCGGCATCCTCACAAACCCGAAGTACAAAGGGTATTATTGCGGAAACAAGACCCATAAGTACGACTACATGCTCGATGATATCAAGCGTCTTGATGAGTCTGAGTGGGTAATGTACAAGGATGAGGAGAATGTGCCCCCAATCGTCTCTGAGGAGATGTGGGAGAAAGCGAACTTTATTTATACCAAGCGAAGTGCTAAGGTGGCAGCCCAAGATCGGACAAGCTACAGCAATAAGTATGCATATAGCTGTAAGCTTGTTTGTATGGAACATAATGTTTCATACTATAGAGCGGAATACAGGTATAAGAGCGGAAATAAAGAAATCTGGCAATGCAAACGGTATGCGGAAAAAGGAAGAGCCGAAGGCGGTTGTCAGGGGCCAATCATCTATACGACAGAGCTTGATGAGGTAATGCGGTTTGCGTACAGCCAAATCATAAAGGAACGTGCTCCCATTATCAACGAGATGGCACAAATGTACATGAGCATTTCAAACGGGTCAAGGGTTCAGGACGAAATCGCCAGAGTTAATGAGGAAGTCAAGAAGCTCCTGAAGCAAAAAGACAAGCTGCTTGAGCTGAGCATAGAAGGCCGTATCAGCAATGAAGAATTTGAAAAGAGAAATAACGGATGTAATGATTTTTACGACAAACTCATCCAGAAACTCGCTGAACTCAAAGAGGAAGAACTCAAAGCTCAAGATATGGCCTATAGTTTAGACACATTAAGGGCGATGCTTACGGAGGAGTTCGATTTTGAGAAAGGCTTTACGAATCAGACCGTCGATTCTATTCTTGACCGCATTGAAGTTTATGGGTTCAATGAAGCAGGCGAGATTGAGCTAAAGGTTTTCATTAAGGTTTTCGAAGAAGCCTTGAGTTGCAAGCTTTTGCGGGCACGTGGCAAAACTTCTGTTTGCTACACACCATGCATATGATCCGCGCCGACATCGAGACCGAGGTGTCGCCCATTGTGGGCAACGAAAAGCAGTCGGAGGAGCTCATACACTATCTGATGGCCGAGTTCGACGAGCAGCCGCAGAAGATCTGGCAGTCCGACATCTTCGGCAAGTCGCTGCACGATCTGGTCAGCGAAGGCCTGCACAATAAGCTCAAAAAAATGCCGGCCGACGCGCGGGTCAAACTGCAGGAGACGCTGCAGCGTATCATCAACGAGGGCAGCGGAGGACTCATCTGCATTATTCTATAGGGCGTTTTGATGCGAAGAGTGCGGACGCAAACGCGTCCGCACTCTTTTATGGCCTATACTGGGGTGACGAAGTGCGTTGGAGTTCTCACTCCGTTTTGTTTTTGCTCTGCACATATTCATCCATGGCGTCGGCCACAAGCCTTGAGAGGTTTACGGCCTCAACCACCGTCTTGGCACCGGTGACCACATCGCCCGAGGCGAAAATGCCTTCACGACTGGTGTGCCCGCGCTGATCGACCGCGACCAGACCGGTGTCCTTTACGTCGATGCCAGTGGTGGAGGAGACGATGACCGACCGAGGCCCCTGCCCCACGGCAATGATGACCGAGTCGACGGGGAACAGCGTTTCGCTGCCCGGGACGGTCTGGACGGTTTTCTTGCCCTGCTCGTCGACGCTTTCAGCGCGGTCGGCGAGCACAACACCCTCCTCGGTAAACGAGACGGTGGCCTTGTGAAACAGCAGACGGGCGCCGTCGATTTTGGCGTAGGCCAGCTCGCTGTCCAACGCCGTAACCGACTCCTCTCCGCCGCGGCAAATGAGGGTGACCTCTTGACAACCGTGGCGAAACGCCGTGCGGGCGACGTCCATGGCCACGTTGCCCGCGCCGATGACGGCCAGCCGGCGGCCCAGACGGTAGACGTCCGGATTGCGCAGGTACTCGATGGCGTAGTGGACATGCCCGAGACTTTCACCAATAAGACCCAGCTTGCGCGGCCGCCAAACACCGGTGCCCATGAAAATGGCCTGAAACCCGTCGCGAAACAGATCGTCGACGGTCAGGTTGGCGCCGATGGAGGTGTTCGGGCGGATTTTGACGCCGCTCTGCAGCAGCGCGTCCATCAGCCGGTCGAGGATGCTCTTGGGCAGTCGGAACTCGGGGATGCCATAGCGAAGGATGCCGCCGATCCGGTCGTTGCCCTCAAAGATCGTGACATCATAGTTTCGGGCGCTCAGCAAAAAGGCGATGGTGATGCCGGCCGGGCCGGAGCCGATGATGGCGATTTTCCCAGCGGTTTTTTGCGAGATATTGGGCTTGCGAATGTTCAGGTAATAGTCCGAAATATAGCGCTCAATGGCGCTGATCTGCACCGGTGAGCCGCGGCGTCCTAAAATGCAGTGCCCTTCGCACTGGTTTTCCTGCGGGCAGACGTGACAGCATACCAGCGAAAGCGGATTGTTCTCAAACAGCAGCTGGCCTGCCTCGGTGATGCGGCTGTCCAGCAGAAGGTGGATGGCGTCCCGGATCGGCGTTTGAACCGGGCAGCCGGTGGTGCAGGTCGGGCTTTCGCACTGCAGGCAGCGTTTGGCGTCCTCAATGATATGTTTGCTCATGGTCGTTTTCCTCCTGCACAGCGGCCTGTGTTGTTTTCATCATTCCTCCGGCTGGCCGATGATGCCGACACGCAGATAGTTGGTACAGCCCGATTTGCCCAGCGGCAGACCGGCCGTGAAGACCACCCGATCTCTCTGCCGGACAAGTCCTGTGTCGCCGGCCAGCGTCATGGCGGCGTTGAACAGATCGTCCGAGGTGTCCATGAACGGCAGCTTCATCGGCTGACAGCCCCAGGTCAGCGCCAACTGGTGATACACCTTCGGGTCGGGCGTGAAGCAGAGCGTCGGGCAGGGGGGCAGATACCGTGTGACCAGATCGGCGGTGTGGCCGCTCTGTGACAGCGTGATGATGGCGTCGGTCGGCAGGTCACAGGCCATTGTGACGGCGGCATGGCTCACCGCGTCGGTTGTGTTGCGCGCGCCGTCGCGCGGGAAATTGCGGAACCGCTTTGGGTAATCAATGTCGGCTTCGGTGGTCTCGGCGATACGGCACATGGTTCTGACCACCTCGACGGGATGTTCACCGACGGAGGTTTCGCCGGACAGCATGATGGCCGAGGTGCCGTCGTAGATGGCGTTGGCCACATCGCTGATTTCGGCGCGGGTGGGGCGCGGACTGCGAATCATGGATTCGAGCATCTGTGTCGCGGTGATGGAACGGCGCCCCTTGGCGCGCGCCTTTTTGATCAGCAGCTTCTGGATGGCGGGCAGATGTTCAAACGGCAGCTCGACACCCATATCGCCGCGCGCGATCATAATGCTGTTGCTGATGTCGAGGATCTCGTCGATGTTGTCGATGCCTTCGGAGTTTTCAATTTTGGCGATGATCTGTATACCGGTCGCGGCGCGCTGTTCCAGTACCTGACGGATGTCCCAGACGTCCTGCGCGCTGCGCACAAAGGAGGCGGCGATGAAGTCAAAGTCGTTGTCGATGGCAAAGTGAATGTCCTCAATGTCCTTTTCGCGGATGTAGGGGATGTCGAGCTTGACGCCGGGGACGTTGACACTCTTGTTGTTGGACAGCACGCCGCCGTTTTCCACACGGCAGACAACATCGACACCGCGCAGCTCGGTGACGCTGAGTTTGATGAGGCCGTCGTCCAGCATGATGATGTCGCCCGGGTTCAGCTTTTCAGCCAGCGCGGGATAGGTGACGCTGACCTGTTCCTCATTGCCCTCACAGGGCTGGGCGCACAGGGCGAAGCGATTACCAGTTTTGAGCTCCACAAAATTGTGCCGGATGCGCCCGACACGGATATCGGGGCCCTTGGTGTCGATCATCAGCGCGACCGGTCGCCCCAGTTCCTCACGCAGACGCTTGACCTTGTCGGCTCTGGCCTTGTGCTCGTCGTGCGTGCCGTGGGAGAAGTTGAGCCGGGCGACGTTCATCCCGGCCAGGATCATGTCCCGGAGGACATGATCACCGTCGGTCGCCGGGCCTAAGGTACAAATGATTTTTGTCTTTCTCATGTCGTCTCGCTTTCTGTGGTGGTTACAGGGCAAGGTCATTGTATGACCCGCCGTTTTGGTGTGCGGAGGCTTTCGTTGCAGAACGATTTGCGCTCAGCATAACTTATATAATATATCACAAGCGGGAGGGGGCGGCAACCCCGGAATCCTCCCGACAGGGGGCTCTTGAAGAAGAGAAGGGTATAATCAGAGGGCCGTTTGCCGCAGCAAATGGCCCTCTGACAGTATCGCATGGGGGAGTACACAGCCGTTATGACCGTACGGCGGGCACATAACCCAGCTCGGTGAGCAGGGCATCGCCTTCGGAGGAGCAAATCCAGGCGGCCAGCTTGCGCACGGGGCTGTCGGCCGGTTCGTCTTTGCGGATGACGATGCTGGATTCGCTGGTGAAGGGGTAGTCGGCGCTGCCGATGGTGGTTTTGTCGGGGGCGATTCCGTCGACCGAGATGAATTTCAGGCCGGGCTTGCTGTACATGACGCTGGCAAAGTAGTAGGTGGAATATCCGAGCGCGCCGCCTTCGTTGTTGTACTCGGCCAGCGACTCAACCAAATCGCCCATTTCTCCCGGCGTCCATTCGGCGGGCGCCGTCATCATGGTCAGATTTTTCATGACCAAATCGCGCATCAGCGCCTGAGAGCCGGAGTTTTCGTTGCGCTGGAAGGCGATGATTTCCTGATCGTTGCCGCCGACGTCCTTCCAGTTGGTAATCTTGCCCTGATAGATGTCCTGCAGCTGCTGGGTCGTGAGGTTACTGACCGGGTTGTTTTCGTTGACGATGAAGCAAAGGCCTTCCAGCTTGAGCGGAAAGGTCTCCAGCTCCACTCCGGACTCCTTGATATACTGATCCGTGTCGGCATCGGGAATGGTGACCAGAATCATATCGGAACGGCCGTCCACCAGTTCGATATAGGATTGCGCGGTTTTGTGGAACTGAACGGTTTCCTCGGCCTCGGCGTCGCTCATGTCATAGTATCTCTGCAGAATGCCGATGGCCATCGGGATGTTGCCGGTTGAGCCGTCGAGCCGGATGCCGTCGGGCGTCTTTCCCTCACTGGCTAGGCCACCGGGGGTGACTGTGTCGGGGATGGTGATGCCGGGTGAGGTCACGGCGGGCGACGCGGAGGCCCCCGGGTCGGGGGAGACATCGATCGGCGGGGTGCAGGCGGCGAAGGCCGTCAGTGTAAAAGCGAGCATCAGAAGCACGGCGATTGTTTTTTTCATCTTGATTTTCCTCCTCAGTCGTCCAGGATGTCGTAGGCATTTTCACAATAGACCCAGTTGCCCTGTGTGTCGACATAGCCCTGTACGGCGTTTCGTGATATCCAGATGTAAGGACCAGGTAACATGCCCAGGGTATCCATGTCGTTTATGGCCTGACATTCCACATTTGTCTTTAGCAGACGCCCCCGCATATCCAACAGATCGACAGAGCCGCTCCAACCGGAGCGATGGGCCAGCGTGAAATTGCCCGCATCCGAGAAATAGCTGTAGGTGCCGTCGGGGAACAGGGGCTGACCGTTTGGCAGACGGTAGTCGGAATAATAGTATCGAATGGCGCTGTGCCCAATCAAAACCTGTCCTTCATAGAGATCGTCGGAACTGCTCAAGCGCTTGTACTCCCGCGTCAGCAGGTCAATCCAAACCGACTCGCCCGGCGTCCTTATGAGGAGCAAACCGTCCTCCGTGAACGTGTCGACCATCACATCTCCGGCTGTGGGCAGAGAAAGCCAGACGCGGCCGTTCAAGTCGGCCATGTCGATTCGCTCCTCGGTCTGCATCACATAGCCATATCCCGAGAGGGGCGTTAGATCGGCGTAGGTTTGGTCACTGAGCGGCTGTCCGTTTCGGTCTATTAAAACCCATCGGGCGGTTTCCCAGTCGTCGCCAATCACCTGGGTCTGCACGGCGGCGCAGTCGCCGGAAAAAAAGCCCCCTGTTGCGTAGATGGGGTCAATCACCCACTGGCCTGTGTAATCGACATAGCCGAGATCCCCGGATTCTGTCCACATGGGAAACAACGCCGAAGCGTCTTTGCTGAGTATGGCGTCTCTCAATGGAACCAAGGGGTCGCCGTCGTAATACCAGGTCATGACATTGCCGGGAAAGGTCTGTACCTTTTCGCCGCTTAAGTTCAGAACATAGGTTGCTTCATAGCTCTGCGCCAGAATCAAAGTGTCGGAGAGATAGATCAGGGAACTGAAGGTGTCGTCGGTGATCGGGGCTCGTGTCGACCGATGGAGCAGAACCTTGTCATAATATACATTGTCATTTGGGTTGTCCCAAGCATAGGCGATGATCGTGTCGCCGCGTGTTTCAACATCGCGCAGATCCGCGGGCGGGGTTGCGGAGATATGCCCTTGCGGGTCGATGTAGACGGTCTTGCCGCGCACCTCTTCCTCGGAGGGGTAACCGGTGGCCGGCGTGGTGAAGACTTTGTTCGTCCAGGCTTTGATGCACTTGAGCTGTCTTCCCTCGTCGGTGTTTTTGAAAAAGTAGGTGTAGCCGCTGTACTCGTGCCCGATCACCAGGTTGAAGTCCCTGTCCAGAAAGCCGATTTTCGTTCCGTAGGCCGGGTAGAGCATCGGGCCGACGATGTCCTCAAAACCCGCCCGGACATCCTGGACAAAATCCCGGGAAAAGGTTTCGTTTCCCCCCAGCTCCCGTGCTTCGGCCGTGATGGGGGGAGGCGGAGAATCGGACGGCGCCGCCTCGGCGGACGTGGAGACGGTCGGGTTGTCCTCAATGAAAATGGTGCAGCCAAAAGACAGGATCAGGAGACCCGTCATCAGCAGAATTGAGATCATTCTTTTCAAATCGTTCCCTCCTTTTTCGCTCTAGGTAACCGGTGACCCATACGGCACGGCGCTTGGCCGGACTTTTTGCCCCCTGGCTTCCTTGATGGATCATCGTTACCCTATTCTTATCACTTTCCCGCGCCCTTGCCAACAACAAATCGATTACAAAAGGATAACAAAGAGCGGGGGAAGCGGACATCGGCTTTTTCGTTTCCAGACGGATGCGGTTTTTCTGGGAACGTGCGCGGTCAAAGCCTTGACACAAAAGCCAGCGCGCGATATATTGAGGAAAAGACAGGAGCATGAGCCGTACACCGATTGACTGCGGAACAGGATCGGGCATACGTACGCCGGCCGCCAAAGGAGACCCGCCATGAAAACCATCAAGGTACTGGATACAACGCTTCGGGACGGCGAACAGGCGCCGGGCTTTTCGATGGATCTGCCTGAAAAACTGGAAATGGCGCATCAGCTGGCACGGTTGCGCGTCGATGTGCTGGAGGCCGGCTTTGCCGCCGCCTCGCCCGGCGATTTTGAGTCGGTGCGCGCCATCGCCCGCGACGTCCGCAGCGTTTCGGTATGCAGCCTGGCGCGCGCCACGGTCTCGGACATCGATCGCGCCTGGGAGGCGTTGCGCGAGGCCGAGGCACCCCGGATTCACATTTTTCTGGCCACCTCGCCTATTCATATGCAATACAAGCTGCACATGACACCGCAGCAGGTGCTGGAACAGACGGCCGCTGCGGTGTCGCACGCCGCTGGGTTGTGTCCCGACGTGCAGTTCTCCTGCGAGGACGCCACGCGTTCGGAGCCTGATTTCCTGTTCGAAGTGGTGCGTACCGCCGTACTAAGCGGCGCTACCACCATCAACTTGCCCGACACGGTGGGCATTTCCACACCGTTTGAGCTTCGGGAGCTGCTGACGCAGGTGCTTTCCCATGTGCCCGCGCTGGCCCGAGCGACGCTTTCGGTGCACTGCCACAACGACCTCGGCTTGGCCTGCGCCAACACACTGGCCGGGGTACTGGCCGGAGCGACGCAGATCGAATGTGCCGTCAACGGGATTGGCGAACGGGCGGGCAACGCCGCGCTGGAAGAGGCGGTCATGTCCCTGCGTACCCGATCGAACTTCTTCCAAGCCGACACCCGGCTGGACACGACGCAGATCTATCGCACCAGCCGTCTGCTGCAGAGCATTACCGGCATCGCCCTGCCGCCGAACAAGGCGATCGTCGGCGGCAACGCGTTTGCGCACGAAGCCGGCATTCACCAGCACGGCGTCATGCAAAACCGGGAAACCTACGAGATCTTTACCCCGCAGACGGTGGGCATTCCACAAAACCAGATGGTGCTGGGCAA
>JAVBPF010000046.1:0-5718 GCA_031549735.1 Oscillospiraceae bacterium | reverse complement strand
ATGCGTTCAGCGATTGAAGAACGCCTCGGCCTGCAAGCCTATGACATCTATGGCCTCTCCGAGATTTCCGGCCCGGGCGTGGCCAACGAGTGTACCTGCAAAAACGGTTTGCACGTTCAGGAGGATCACTTCTACCCCGAGATCCTCGACCCCAACACCGGCAAGCCTGTGCCCGACGGCACGCCGGGCGAGCTGGTCTTCTCCTGTATCACCAAGGAGGCCATGCCGCTCATCCGCTACAACACCCGTGACATTACATCCATTACGCATGAAACCTGCGCCTGCGGCCGCACAATGGCGCGGATGCACAAGCCGACCGGACGCACCGACGATATGCTCATCATCCGCGGCGTCAACGTGTTCCCGTCGCAGGTCGAGTCTGTTCTGCTGGGCATGGGTGAGGTTGCGCCCTACTACATGCTCGTCGTTGACCGGAAGAACAATCTGGACACCTTGGAAATTCAGGTCGAGATGACCGACACGTTCTTTTCGGATGAAATCCGCATATTGGAGCAAACCGAAAAACGCATCGCGCGGGGCATCGACAGCACGCTGGGTCTGGCCGCCAAAATCACCCTGGTGGCACCGGGCAGTGTACAGCGGTTCGAGGGCAAGGCCAAGCGCGTCATCGACAACCGAAATCTGGACTGAGCGCAAGGAGGTAACGCTATGTATATGCAGCAAGTCTCTGTTTTTGTGGAGAACAAGTCGGGTCGTCTGTCCGAGATCACCGGCGTTCTGGCGCGCGAGAACATCGACATCCGTGCCCTGTCCATCGCCGACACCACCGATTTCGGCATTCTCCGGCTCATTGTCGACGACCCCGAAAGAGCCGTGGCCGTCCTGAAAATCGAGGGCTACACCGTCTCTAAAACCAACGTGCTGGCCATCTCCATCGACGACAAGCCGGGCGCTTTGCACTATGTGCTCAACGCGCTGTATACATCGGGCATCGGTTTGGAGTATTCCTATGCCTTCATCACCCGCAAGGCCGGCGCCTACGTTATCCTGCGCGTGGAGGACAACGAGCGCGCCACCCAGATTCTGCGCGACGCCGGGGTCACCCTGCTCTCGCCCAGCGACGTCTATGACATTTGAACCGTTCGCGCACCCGTTTGAACCCAACTTCCTCGACTTGTGCCGCATGGCACAAGTCGAGGTTTTGCCGTGTTTTCAGCACTTTTCCGCCGTATCCGAGCACAACACGCGCAAGGTGCTGGATGCCTTCCGGCAGCATCGTCTCAGCGACGCACACTTTGCCGGGACGACCGGCTATGGCTATGACGACAACGGCCGGGATACGCTTGATCGCGTGATGGCCGATGTGATGGACGCCGAGGACGCGATGGCGCGCGTCCAGTTTGTCAGCGGCACGCACACCATTGCCTGCTGCCTGTTTGGGCTGCTCGCGCCGGGCGACACGCTTGTGTCGGTGATGGGGCCGCCCTACGACACCTTGCTGGGCGTCATCGGCGTGCCCGACCGTCGAAACCATTCGAAAAAGCCCACCACGGACGCCAAGCCCGGTTCATTGCGCCATTGGGGCGTCTCCTATCGGGAAGTCCCGGTAACCCCCGACGGACGACCGGATGACGAAGCCATCGCGGCGGCCGTGTCCGCGCCTGAGGTCAAGGTGGCGTTGCTTCAGCGTTCGCGCGGCTACAACGACCGTGTGACGCTGAGCATTGCCGATATGGAGAGGTTGATTCCGCTCATCCGGAAGGCCAACCCGAACATTGTCATTTTTGTTGACAACTGCTATGGTGAATTTGTCGAAACGCGTGAGCCGTGCGCCGTCGGCGCTGATCTGATCGCCGGTTCGCTCATCAAGAATCCCGGCGGGGGGCTGGCGCCCACCGGCGGCTATGTGGCCGGACGACGGGCACTGGTCGAACAGGTGGCCGCACGGCTGACCGCGCCCGGCCTCGGTCGGCACGTCGGAACTTCCCTGGGTCAAAATCGTCTACTGTATCAGGGATTGTTTCTCGCCCCGCACACCGTGTCCCAGGCGCTGATGACCGCCGCGTTCTGCGCGTCCCTGATGCAGAGGCTTCACTATGCCGTGGATCCCCTGCCCGAGGATGCGCGTTCGGACATCATCCAGCGTATCCGCTTCGGCGCGGACGAGCCGCTTTTGGCCTTTTGCCGCGGTCTGCAGTCGGCTTCGCCGGTCGACAGCCATGTCACGCCCGAGCCTTGGGCCATGCCGGGCTACGAGGACGAGGTCGTCATGGCCGCCGGGGCGTTCATTCAGGGCAGTTCCATTGAGCTCTCCTGCGACGCGCCCATGCGCGAGCCGTTTGACCTGTTTTTTCAGGGCGGCCTGACCTATGAGGCGGGCAAGCTGGCTGTGATGACGGCCGCCTACGCCGCGTTGCAGGCGACCGGGAGGGATGGCGTGTGACGATACTGGGCATTGATCCGGGACTGGCCACCATGGGATTCGGCGTGGTTTCGGTCGACGGCGCGCGCGTCACCCACATCCGCCATGGTGTCGTCACCACCCCGCCCAACACGCCGCTCGAACAGCGTCTGCTCTCCATCGCCGAGGATTTCGAGGCACTGCTCACGACGTTCCGTCCGGATATGATTTCGATCGAGGAACTTTTTTTTGGCAACAATGTGACCACCGGGCTTTCGGTGGCGCACAGCCGCGGCGTCGTGCTGATGCTGGCGGCGAAGTACCACCTGCCCGTGGCCGAATATAAGCCCTCGCAGGTCAAGCAGGCGGTCGTCGGTTACGGAAACGCCGAGAAGCGACAGGTCATGGACATGGTGCAGCGTTTGCTCCATCTGCCGCAGCTGCCCCGCCCCGACGACGCCGCCGACGCGCTGGCCGTGGCCATCTGCCACGCTTACGCAGTGGGTTCCCGCCGTGTCGAGCGCGTGGGGATATAGGAGAATATTATGACTTCATCTGCTCGCCGCACCTGGATCGTGTTGTTCTGGATCTATATAGCGCTGCTGTTCGTGTTTGTCGTCGTCAAATTCGACGGGCATATCTCCCGCCTCACCGATCGAATTCGGAGTATCTCGGACGGCCGCGCACAAGGGTACTGGAACATCAACCTCGTCCCTTTCGATACGTTCAAACGTTATTCCGGCCGACTGTCGGAGGGCTTTGCTCTGTACAATATCGTCGGCAACACCGTTCCCTTCATTCCGATGGGCTTCCTGATTCCGGCGGGTCTACTCAAAAAGCCCGGCTTTTTCAAGACCATGGGATTGTGTTTGCTCATCATTTTGGGCATTGAGACGTTTCAGCTGTTCACCATGCTGGGCTATTTCGATGTGGACGACATCTGGCTCAATGTGTGCGGCTGTCTGTTCGGGTTTCTCTGCTTTGTCCCCGTTTGGCTCTGGCGAAGACATCTGCAAAGAAAAGAAGCGCAAAACAGAAGCGCGTCAAGAGGAGAATGGCTGATATGAAACATTCCCGCCCCTGGGGGTTTATTCTCATCACGCTGATCTATCTGGCCGCAACCGCGGTCGCCTTGTATGTGTTCGGTTGTTTGGGGTCTTCTCATCTATACATACGCATTCTGCTCGCCGACATCGCCGCCACGCTGGTCGTCTTTGCGGCCGGCACGGCGCTCAACAACACCTCGGTTTACGATCCCTATTGGAGCGTGGCGCCTCTTGTGATCCTGTTGGGGATGGTGCAATACCACCACCGGTTTGACGCGGGCGCCGCTTTGCTTCTGCTTGTCGTCTCCTTCTGGGGGATCCGTCTGACCGCCAACTGGGCGCATACCTTTCGTAATCTTCACACACAGGATTGGCGTTATGACAAATTACAGCGCCGGTTTCCCGCGTTGTTTCCGCTCATCAGCCTGTTCGGTCTGATGCTGATGCCCACATTGGTCGTCTATTTGGCGGTACTGCCCGGCGTAGCCTTCCTCGAACACAGCACCATCAACGCCGTCACCGTTTTCGGTGCGCTGATCTGTTTGGGCGCAACCGTGTTGCAGCTCGTTTCCGACCAGCAGATGCACGCCTTTCGATCCACGAACACCGACCCGACCCGGCTCATGCGCAACGGGCTGTGGAAGCATGCGCGCCATCCCAATTATCTGGGAGAAATCTTGATGTGGTGGGGCGTTTATGTTATTCTACTGTCAGCCCTTCCGGATCAGCCCATTTTGGGTGTCGGGGCGCTGATCAACACCTGTCTGTTCCTGTTTATCAGCATTCCGCTGGCCGACAACCGGTACTGCACCGAGAAGGCCGGGTTCGAAGGCTATATGGCGGAGACGCGGGCGTTGTTGCCCATTCCAAAAAGGTAACCGATGAACTGAACCACCCCGACGGAGGACATTATGTTTTACTATCTGCGCGGTGAGATCACCCATATCGAGGCACAATTCTGTGTGGTCGACGTGTCCGGCGCGGGCTATGCCTGCCACACTTCGGCCAATTCGCTGTCCCGTATGAAAACAGGCGAAACGCACACGCTTTACACCCATGTACATATCCGTGAGGATTTGTTCGACATCTACGGTTTCCATACGCCGGACGAGCTTGCCTGCTTTCGTATGCTGATCGGCATTTCGGGCGTCGGTCCCAAGGCGGCGTTGTCCATTCTGTCGGCCTCTACGCCCGAGCGTCTGGCGCTGGCCATCCTGACCGGTGATGAAAAGGCGCTGACCGCTGCGTCCGGCGTGGGCAAGAAGCTGGCCTCCCGCATCGTGCTGGAGCTGAAAGACAAGATGAGCAAGACCGAAAGTCTGGCCGCTGTCAGTCAGGTGGTCGCGCCGGCTGAGGGCGGGGCTGCCAATCCCCTGCAGGACGCCCTGTCCGCGCTGGCGGTGCTCGGCTATTCGCCCAGTCAGGCCGCGCTGGCGCTCAGCGACTTCGACACGACCGGCCTGCCGCTGGAGGACATCATCCGTCAGGCGCTGAAGCGGCTGTCGAAGCTTTGATGATGGTCATTTCAGACTTATGGCGCGGGTCGAAGTGGGCCAATCCCTACAATGTGTTGTACACCCATAGAATGAAAACCATCTAGGAACGGAGGCGTCTCGTTGGGCATACAATTTGATGATATGGAAGAACGGGTGGTCTCCAGCCATCTGCTCGTCGAGGAGGACAACGAGGTCACGCTCCGCCCCCATACGCTGGCCGACTACATCGGCCAATCGGGCGCCAAGGAAAACCTCGGTATCTTCATCGACGCGGCCAAGCTGCGCGGCGAGTCGGTGGATCACGTCTTGCTGTATGGACCGCCCGGTTTGGGCAAAACCACATTGGCCGGAGTCATCGCCCACGAGATGGGCGTCAGCATTCGCGTCACCTCCGGCCCGGCCATTGAAAAAGCCGGGGATCTGGCCGCGCTCCTCACCAATCTGTCCGAACACGACATCCTGTTCATCGACGAGATTCACCGCCTCAACCGCACGGTCGAGGAGGTGCTCTATCCGGCCATGGAGGATTACGCCGTCGACATCATCCTGGGCAAAGGCCCCTCGGCGCGCTCCATCCGTCTGGATTTGCCGCACTTCACGCTGATCGGCGCCACCACGCGGGCCGGACAGCTTTCCGCGCCGCTGCGCGACCGGTTCGGTGTTGTGCAGCGACTGGAGTTGTACACCACCGACGAATTGCTTCACATCATCCGGCGCAGCGCTTCCATTTTGCAGATTGAACTGGACGAGGACGGCGGACTGGAGCTGGCGCGCCGAGCCCGCGGTACGCCGCGCATCGCCAACCGTCTGCTCA
>JAVBPF010000072.1:0-36231 GCA_031549735.1 Oscillospiraceae bacterium | reverse complement strand
TCGTCTTTTCGACCGAGGTGTGCTTTGCCATGACTTTTTACAGGTGACGCCATCGCCTTTTTAGATTTCTGAGGGATGATATGTTTTTTTGCTATGGAAAAGGCGCGCTGCAGAATTGTTCATTCTGCAACGCGCCCTTTGTCTCATGCACAGATGGTAGATTGTTATTTCCTCTTTTGGAAGAAGCGGAACAACTGCTCAAAGGACTCTTCCTCGTCCTGATCCTGAGCGGCCTGGGTCTGTTCGCCGGCGGTCTCACCGGAAGACGTGGCCGTGAAGAAACCGCCCTCGGCTGTCACTTGCGCCGTTTCGTCGAAGCCGGTGGCAATGACCGTCACGCGGATCTCATCTTCCAGTTCCTCGTCAAACGCGGCGCCGAAGATGATGTTGGCGTCACGGTGCGCGGCCTGCTGCACGAGATTACAGGCGGTCTCCACTTCCTCCAGCCCAATGTCCATCGAACCGGTCACGTTGATGAGAACGCCCTTGGCGCCGTTGATGGAGGTCTCCAGCAACGGGCTCTGAACGGCCATGCGGGAAGCTTCTTCAGCTTTACCCTTGCCGGCCGCACGGCCAACGCCCATATGGGCAAACCCGGCGTCGCGCATGATGGCGCATACGTCAGCAAAGTCCAGATTGACCAGACCCGGGTTTTTGATTAAATCAGAGATGCTCTGCACGGCCTGCTTGAGCACGTCGTCGGCGATTTCAAACGCATTCATAAAGGTAATCTTCTGCTCGGAGACGTATTTGAGACGTTCATTAGGGATGACAACGAGCGAATCGACGCGCGCACGCAGTTCCTCTATGCCCCGTTCGGCCTGCTCCATGCGCTTTTTCCCCTCAAACTGGAAGGGCTTGGTCACCACGCCGACCGTAAGTAACCCGGCTTCACGCGCAATGTCGGCCACCACCGGACAAGCGCCGGTTCCTGTGCCGCCACCCATGCCGGCCGTAATGAACACCATATCGGTGTTTTCCAACACTTTCTGGACGTGGGCACGGCTCTCCTCAGCAGACTTTCGGCCAATTTCGGGGTCAGATCCCGCTCCCTTGCCACCGGTCAGCTTCTCGCCAATCTGCAGTTTGTGCGTGGCGTCGGAATGCTCCAACGACTGCTTGTCCGTGTTGATAGCGACAAATTCGACGCCCTTGACGCCGGAACGCATCATGCGGTTGACCACATTGTTTCCGCCGCCACCCACACCGATTACTCTAATTGATACGACGTTGTCCGATCCTAAATCCATTTCGAAAGGCAAAGCGAGCTCCTCCTGTCATAGGGGTGACCTTTGATTTGATCCATGCCCCATATTCGTAACCACTTGGGTCTCGATACCGCGGCTATGCCTGTCCGAACAGCGGACACGCACGCACGATGTGAAAGTCATAGCGACCCAATCACACAATAGAAACGCACTGTTTCAACGGGACGACCGGATTTTCGGCACAAAAACTCTTTTCTCCGATGGTTGTCACAGACGAATGGCAAGAGGATGCCCCCGTCCGCACGGCAAATAGTCCCGAACATATCAATACTATCCTTTTTTTTGCTTGCGGTCAAGTCCTCATTGATGAATATCGTGGAATTTTAAAAGAAAATCGCTTGCCCACGCGGCTGAATCCGTTTCACTCCTCTGGGGGTAGATTGATGGACGATACAGGCGCTGTGACGTTGGGGTCGGCTGTGCCGGACGGAGGTTCGGTATGTCCCGGGTCGGAGGCGCCCGGCGGTGTGCTGTCCGCAATATCCGTAGTGTCGGGCGACGGCGAAACGACGTCTCCATCTCCGGCGGTCACTGTAATGGTGACCGGCCAAATCAACGGCACATCATTGCTTGACGGCTGCAAGTAGGCCTGATGTTCAACAGCTCGCGACAGATCCAGCCAACCGCGCTCTCCACCGGAAAGCTGCTTGAGGGTTTCCTCGAGGAAATCAAGCTTCGTGTCCAGATCAGTGGCCGTTCCCAGGTTGATGATAAAACGGTTGTCGTAGAAAATCCGCAAGGCAAACGACTGACGCACATCAATATCGGAAACCACCCCAAGCAGGTTACGCCGCTCCAGTGTCGATAAAAGGGCCAGCGCAGAAGACAACAGGCTCTGATCGTCCTGCGAAACAATGGCGCTTTGTCCTGCCGTCGGCAAAAGCAGCCGCAATCCCAGAACCTTTGGTTTGCCGTCCATCGGCAGCCCGTCCGTTTTCTCCAACAGCAAGCCCTGCGCGTCGATGATCCAGCCAACGCCCTCCTGCTCGATGACACCAATTGACTTGCGTTCCGTCACCAATATTATGATTGTGCCGGGCAAGCTTCGCCGCAAGCTGACCCGTTCAAAATACGGGAACTCGCCGAACACATTCTGAATCGCTTTGCTCGCCCCTAAAAACAGCAAGCTGTCCCCAATGTGGATGCCGGAGGCCTCAATGACCGTCTCACTGTTGTAAAGACTGACACCCTCAACCTCAATGTGAGTGACCCGCAAAAACATGCTGGCGGCCAAGACCACAACGATGAGCACCAAAAAAACGGCCAAAAAAGTGTACGCGGCCGAACCCCGCCTGCGCCTTCTTCGGCCGTT
Organism: Oscillospiraceae bacterium; assembly: GCA_031549735.1. Taxonomy (GTDB): domain Bacteria; phylum Bacillota; class Clostridia; order Oscillospirales; family UBA929; genus JAVBPF01. The sequence goes on along the minus strand of JAVBPF010000072.1, from coordinate 33,651 downwards.
CCTTCTTGCGCTCGGGCGATTCGCCATACCACTATCCCCTGCCATCTGCTTTCTCGAAACGAACCTACAGGTTTTCATGTCCGCTCGACGAGAGACGAACGCAACGGGAGCACGCTTAGACGAAAGCACTATCCTCCACGACGCAAAAAACCTGTGATGCAGACGGATCGGTGGATTCGCACCGCCGTCATGTGTTTTTGAAAGATTATTTTATCATAATGTTGATGAGAGTTCAATCTTTTTGATACCGGCGCCCAATCCGCTCAGCAAAAGGTCGAGATCTTCATAACCGCGCTCGATATACTGGAGTCCGCTGACCACCGTTTCTCCCTCGGCACACAGCCCGGCAATGACCAGCGCCGCCCCGCCGCGCAAATCGGTGGCGCTTACATGCGCTCCGTACAGCCGGGGAACTCCGGACACAACGGCCACGCGGCTCTCGACGTGAATATCGGCCCCCATGCGCAGCAATTCACCCACATGCCGGTAGCGACTGAGAAATATCGTCTCCACATACATGGTCGTTCCAGACGCCACGGTTGACATCGCCATAACAGGCGCCTGCGCGTCTGTCGGAAATCCCGGATGCGGCATGGTTCGAATCATGCGCACGGCCTTCAGCGGTTCGCTGCGACTCAGCGTTACAAAATCCGACCCTACTTGAACATGGCACCCGCTCTCGGCAAATACGGAGAGAACCGTACTGAGATGGTCGGGAACAACTCGACAGACCGTGACCTCTCCACCCGCAACCGCGCCGGCCGCCAAATAGGTCGCCGCAGCGATGCGGTCGGGAATGATGGCATGCTCGGCGCCATGCAATTGCGCCATTCCTTCAATGACAACGGTGGACGTCCCCGCCCCCTTGACCCTCGCGCCCATCGCCAGCAGGAAGGTTTGCAAGTCCACAATCTCCGGCTCCCTCGCGGCGTTTATGATTTTGGTCTCCCCTTCCGCCATGCAGGCGGCCAGCATGATGTTCTCGGTGGCCCCCACACTGGGCAGCGACAAATTAACTTCACAGCCGACAAGACGGTTAGCGCGGCAAATCAGAGCACCGCCTTCTTCCACGATCTCGGCGCCCATTTCTCTCAACGCCGCAAGATGCAGATCGATCGGTCGAGGACCAAGTTCACAGCCGCCGGGCGTGCTCATCACCGCCTGACCCATGCGCGCCAGCATAGGCCCCAGAAAAACGACCGATGAACGCATTTCCCGCATCAACCGTTCGGGGACATCAGAGCAGGTCAACCCGCGCGAATCTACCGTAATGGCATGCCCCTCACGTCTGACAAGGCACCCTAAATGCTCCAGGATCTCCAAAGTAATTTCAACGTCTCTGAGCCGGGGACAATTGAAAATGGTGGCGACATCATTGGCCATAATGGTAGCGGCCAACACAGGGAGAACGCTGTTTTTGGCGCCAATGATGTCCACACTGCCGTTGATCTTCCGTCCGCCCGATACGCAAAACGCGCTGTTCATAGATATTCTTCCTCCACGGCGCCCCGACGCCGCGTCCGCACTCAATCCGCTATCCCGCGGGTGCTATGGCCAGTCTCTTCCGACGGCCAACCATAGCCGACACTCAGCAAGACATGAGTCAGGGCCGTTATTTGGCATCCGCCAAGTTCCTCGCTTACAATCGTTCCGGCCGAACGAATCAGCGATTTCTAACAGCCTATCTTATGCGCCCGAGGAAGTGGTTGTGAATCATCTTCAACCCAAAAAGAGCCGTTTTCAGCCGTTTCCCTTCCGTTTTGAGGTGTTGATCAACAGTTTGACGATTCGCTCCGCAGCATTGGGCGGCGCCATTTTTTTCAACGATTCAGACATACGCGACCGCTCGCCTTCGTTCTCCAACAAATGACGCGTCATGTGAAAAAGAGACTTTCCGTCCAATTCAATCTCGCGTCTCCACAGCGCCGCGCCCGACTCGGCAAATGACACCGCATTCTTTTCCTGGTGGTTGGCCGTGACATTGGGCGACGGCACCAATATGGCCGGCTTACCGGTCGCCATCAGCTCGGCCAGCGTGGACGCGCCGCTGCGCGTAATCACCACATCGGCGGCGGCCATAACGATCGGCATGTCGTAGAGGTATTCCTGAAGGCGTATCTCGGGGTATGCCTCCAGATCGACGCCCGCTTTTAACACTTCCTCCGGCATCCACTGATAGCCGAGCCGACCGGCGGCATGAATATGCTGGAAAGCCCCCAGCTTTGACTCCAAACGCATGAACTCCACCATCATGCTGTTCATATCCCGCGCGCCCAGCGAGCCGAACACGCTCACCAGAACCGGACGACCGTCCAATCCAAGCGTCCGTTTCGCCTCATCCTGCGTCACGTTCAAAAAGGCCGGCCGCACCGGCGTGCCGGTCACCAACACTTTTTCTTGCTGCTTGTAGGCCGCCATGGCAGCCGGAAAACTGACCAGCACATTCTCGCAATAGCGTGCCAGCATCTTTGTGGTCAATCCGGGCACCACATTGGATTCATGGATCAGGCAGGGAACCCCCAGCCTCGACGCCTCATAGACGACCGGGAAGCTGGCGTAGCCGCCTGTGCCCAGCACCACATCGGGCGCAAAGCGCCTGACAATTTTTTTGGCCGCCGGCAGCGACCCCAGAACCTTTCCGATCGTTCGTGCGTTGTACAACAGGGCACCGGGCGTGAGCTTGTGCCTGAGGCTACGCACCTCGACCGACTCAATGTCAAACCCCTCTCGGGGCACCAACTGATTTTCCATGCCGCCCACCGCACCGACAAACAGGATTTTGACGTCGGGTATCGTGTCCTTCAGCGCGTTGGCCACGGCAATGGCGGGGTTGACGTGCCCGGCCGTACCGCCGCAGGTAAACAGAACTCTGATGGAAATCACCTCATTTTATGTTGGATGTGGCGGGATCTTGCCCAGTGCCGGAGAAGTTTCCTCTGCCGGGTGGAGGATTGCCCCTGCCGGGGGACGATTCTTTGGTTCCTTTCTCGGCGCGGAGAAAGGAACTCGGTTGCCCACAGGTGACCGAAACGTCTACCCTGTTTTCGGCGCGGGGATTTGCCGTGATACGGACAAGACAATCCCCATTTCGGCCATTTGGATCACCAATGAGGTGCCTCCGTAGCTGAAAAAGGGCATGGATACGCCGGTGACGGGAAAAAAGTTGGTCACCACAGCGATATTCAAGAAGGTTTGCAGCGCCAATAGCGTGGTCACGCCGGTGACCAGCAGCGAGCCGAAACGGTCGCGCGCGTGGATGGCGATCCAATAGCATCGAATAATCAGCACGACGAACAGCAGCATGACGACCAGCGCGCCTATGTAGCCCAGTTCCTCGCAGACAATGGCAAACACAAAATCGTTGTGCTCTTCGGGCAGGTAAAGATACTTCTGGCGGGACTGACCCAGCCCCAATCCGAACAGGCCGCCCGAGCCGATGGCGTAAAGCGACTGCACCGCCTGAAAGCCCTTGTCAGTTGGATCCAGAAACGGGTCCCTCCAAACGGCCAGACGGTCAATGGCGTGCTGCATGTGCGTGAGCAGAAATACGCCCCCCGCAATGCCCACCGCGCCGACCCCGGCGAACCAGCCCCAATGCACCCCGCCGACAAACATCAGCACAGCGCCGACGCCGACAATCAACACCGTACCCGACAGATGCGGCTCCCTGATCATCAGTACGGCGATGACGCCCAAAATCACCACAAAGGGCAGGATACCGTAGCGAAAGGTTTTCATTTTTTCCCGGTTGGCCGCAATCATGGCCGAGAACGAAACGATAACGGCCAGCTTCGCGATTTCAGAGGGCTGGAAGGTAAAAATCTGAAGATCGATCCAGCGCTTGGCGCCGTGCGAATCGCGACCCATAAACAGGACGAGGATCAGCAGGACGATGGCAATGATCATCAGCGGGGTGGAAAACACGCGCAGAATCTGATAGTTCGACAACGAGATGACGTACATGCAGGCTATGCCGGCCAGCGCAAAGATGGCCTGGCGAAGGAACAGGTAGGTGGCGTCATCATATTCTTTCAGCGACGAGGCGTAGCTGGCCGAGAACATCATGACCAAGCCCACGCAGGTTATCATCAAAACCAGCAGAAGGCAGGGCAGATCCATGGCGCCGCGGCGCGGAAGGTCATCCGTTGAATAGTCCTTCAGTCTTCTTTCGTTTGCCCGTGTTTTACTCATCGCCTCTCCTTACTTCTCTACAAAGTAGGTAATCACACACAATACGGTGGTTACACCGGTAAACAGGGCGAACAGCGTGCGCTCCCCCATACCGCCCAACTCAAAATGATGATGGATCGGCGTCATGCGAAAAACACGCTTGCCCTTGGTCGCTTTGAAGTACAGCACCTGAATCACGACCGACAGCATCTCGATGAGATATACAAGCCCCACCAGAACCAACAGAAGCGGTCTGTCGACCGCCAAGGCCAACCCACAAACCGCGCCGCCCAAAAACAGAGAGCCGGTGTCTCCCATGAACACTTTGGCCGGGTGGAAGTTGAACAGCAGGAACCCCAGCAATCCGCCGACCAACGCCACCGAAAACAGGGTGATTTCGGGCCGGTTCCAAACGGAAAAGCTCATGACCGCGAAGAAACCCGCCACAGGCAACGTCACGCCGGTGCACAGTCCGTCTATGCCGTCGGTCAGGTTGACCGCATTGACAAAGCCCACCGTATAGATGAGCGCCGTAACCAGAAACACAAGCCAGGGCAGCGGCAGGGTGACTTGCACGAACGGGATGTAGACATCCGAGGTCAGGTAACCCGAGTGCCGTAGAGCCAGAATCAAAACGGCGGCCACGGCCAGCTGGAGGGCGAACTTCTGCGGCGCCGTCAGGCCGAGGTTGCGCTTTTTGACCACTTTGACATAGTCGTCGACAAAGCCGATCAAGCCATACAGCCAGGAAAATCCCAGAATGTAGAGATGCGCGTAAATGCCCTGCGACGCTAACGGCAAGCCGAAGGCCAGAACCGACACCGTGATGCCCGCAATGAACATCCAGCCGCCCATGGTGGGCGTGCCCTGCTTGGACATGTGCCAGGCCGGCCCCTCCTCGCGGATGCTCTGCCCAAACTTCAACCGCCGCAAGAACGGGATCAGCACCAGTCCGAGCACCGCCGTGACGGCAAGCGATACGGCCAGAGGTATGACTTGTTCCATCATCCATTCAACCCCAAAAATTCGTATTGTCCGCGCGCGCTTTCGGTGGCCGCGCCACGGCGCCAAAAGGCCGCTGCAACACCGTGACGTATTGAGTCAGCGATTATGAAGATACTCTCTGACCACGTCCCGCTCGTCAAAGGGCACCTTCATGCCCATAATCTCCTGCTCCCGTTCATGTCCCTTGCCCGCGATCAGCACCAGATCGCCCGGACGCACCTCGTCCAGCGCCCTGTGAATCGCCGCGTGCCGGTCAACGATCGTCAGCACCTGGCACTTTGGACGCACAATACCGGTCATGATGTCGTCAATGATCGACTGCGGCGCCTCGGTACGCGGGTTATCGGAGGTGACAATCAGTACATGAGAATACCGCGCGGCCATCTCGCCCATCAGCGGTCTTTTGGCGCGGTCGCGGTCGCCGCCGCAGCCCATGACCGTGATGACGCGGCCGGGATGAAACTCCCGGATGGTGGTCAGCACATTTTCCAGCGCGTCGGGTGTGTGCGCATAGTCCAGAATGACCGGCGCGCCGCCGGGTCCCCTCAGTGTTTCCATTCGTCCCTTGACCGGTTCCACCGCTTTGATGGCGGTGGCCACGTCTTTCAGAGACAAACCCTCTATCAGGCCGCAACAGACGGCCGCCAGAGCATTATACACCGAAAACCGGCCCGGTGTACACCACTCAACGCGCGCAATTTCCGACATCGTTACCGCCTCAAATTCGACACGGGTACCCTTCTGCCGTATATTCTTGGCCACCACATCGGCCTCGTCGCGGTCAGCCGAAAACGTGATGGTGTTCAATTTTTTATTCTCAGCCAACCGCTTCCCATAGGGATCGTCCAAATTGACAATGCCCACATCGCACTGGTCGAACAAAAGCGCCTTGGCCTCAAAGTAATCCTCCATGGTGCGATGATAGTCCAAATGATCCTGCGATAGATTGGTGAAGACACCCATGGCAAATCGTATGCCCCATGCCCGCTTTTGGAGCAGCGCGTGTGAGGACACCTCCATCACACAATGTGTGCAGCCCTCCCGTACCATCTCGGCCAGCAGTTTTTGCAGTGAAAGGGCATCGGGCGTCGTCCGTACGGCTTCGGTTACTCGGCCGCCGGTCGCGTTCTGGATGGTACCGATCATACCGACCTTCCTCGAGTTCTCCGGCGGCGCGCTCTCCAGCAACCCTTTGACGATATGCGTCACGGTCGTCTTGCCGTTGGTGCCGGTCACACCGATCATGCGCATTTGTTCGGCCGGACGGCCAAACCAATGAGCGGCGGCAGCGGCCAGCGTCTCATGCACGTCGTCGACCAGCAGATATGGGACATCCTCTGTCGGCCTTCCTTCGCATACCGCCAGCACCGCGCCCTTTTCCATGGCCGCCGGGACGAACTCAAGGCCGTCACAGCGCGCGCCCGGGATCGCGAAGAATACATCTCCGGGCACAACGAGACGCGAATCCAGTGCTAGACCGGTCGGGACGATCGTGTCGGGCGCCTTATTCTCCCTGATGATACAGCCCTCAAACAGTTGCGTCAGATTCATGGAGACCGCTCCTTTTCATCGGATGGTGGGTAACTTTTAATCTCTGATCGAGTTGTCGATAAACTCCACTTCAATCACTGTGCCGGGCGGGACTTTAGTTTCGGCGGCCACGTCCTGCCGTCCGGCTACGATGGAGCCGCCCTGCGCCGACGTGGCGCCGATGGCGCGCATATACAATCCAATGTCGGTCAGCGCCTTGTTGGCCTGCTCGGCCGTCATTCCGAGCAGGTCGGGCACCCGCACCTCGCCAGCCGGTTCGGCGCCGCCCAAATAGAGAATGATTTTTGCCGTTCCGGGCACACGCGCCCCGGACGAGGGCACCTGAGCGGTCACCAGATCTCCGTCACCCACCTTGACAAAGGCAATCCCCCTGTCATTGAGAAGCGCTTCGGCCTCCTTGAGCGAGCCGGTTACCTCGGGCACCGTAATGTCGACCCCGGCGGCCTCGCCTTCCTCATATTGCGGCTCAATGCCCAGATAAGGCAGAATATCAGCCATCATACGTCCGACAATGGGCGCGACCATGCCGCCGCCGGTTCTCAGGTTGGCCGGGCCGTACATCGGTTCGTCCAGCAGCACCAGGATGGCCACCTGCGGATCCTCGGCCGGCGCGAAGCAGATGAACGAGGTCACATATTTTCCGACCATATACTCGTGCGTCTTGGGATCACGCTTTTGTGACGTGCCGGTTTTGCCGCACAGCCGGTATCCCTTCACCTGTGCGTTGCGGCCGGTGCCCTGACTGACCACCGTCTCTAGAATGTCGCAGGCCTGTTTCGACGTCTCGTTGGAGATGACCTGACGTACCACCTTGGGCTGCACAAGCGTGGTATTGCCCGAGGAGTCGGTGAATTGCTTGATGATCTGCGGCTTCATCAGATAGCCGCCGTTGGCGACCGCCGAAACGGCCGTGATGAGCTGGATGGGCGTAATGGTGAAGTTCTGACCAAAGGAATAGGTGGCCAGCGACACGTCGTTCTGATTGAAGGTTGCCCAATCATGATACACACTGCCCGATTCACCCGGCAGATCGACACCTGTCTTTTCCATAAAGCCGAAGGCCTTCATATAATCATAGAATTTTTCGGTACCGACGCGCAGGCCGACCGTCACAAAAACAGGGTTGCAGGAGTTTTGAACGCCTTCGACAAAGGTTTCGGTGCCGTGTCCCGAGTTTTTGTGGCAGCGGATCGGCTTTGACCACCCCGGCACGTTAATGTAACCCGGGCAGTTGAACGAGTCGTCCAAATCGACGACTTTTTCCTCCAACGCAACCGCTGTCGTGATGATCTTAAAGGTTGATCCCGGCTCATAGGTGTCGTTGACCGCCTTGTTGCGCCACTGCGCCAGCTGATATTCAGACTGCAGCGCAGACTTTTCGTCCCCCTCCGCTACGTCGACTTCGGCCTGCTGACCGGCGTCCACCAATACGCGCGGCGCGTTCAGGTCATAGCTATACTGTGTGGACATGGCCAGAATCTCCGCGGAATTGACATCCATCACGATGCAGGAAGCGCGGTTGGCGACCTCCAGTTCGACGCGGGCTGTTTCGAGATGATTCTCCACGATGCGCTGGATGGTCTCATCGATGGTCAGCTGAATATCTACGCCATTTTCGGCGTCATAGTATTTTTCATACTGGAAGGGCATGGTCAAACCGCCGGCATCGCGCGCGGCGATGACACGCCCCGGCGTGCCCTGCAGCAGGCTGTTATAAACCGCCTCAATGCCCTCCAAACCAGTGTTGTCCTCCCCGACAAATCCGATGATATTGGCGGCCATATCACCGTATGGGTAATATCGTTTGTAATCCGGCTCGATGTGTACGATTTTCTCCAATTCGTTTTCGGAGATAAAGGTCCGCACACGATCGGCCAGATCTTTCTCAATTTTCTTCTTGATGGTCTGATAATAGTTTTTCTTTTTGGTTTTCTCCAAAACGCCCTGATAGTCGACGTCCAGAATCTCGGACAACCCCTTGGCTACCAGCTCGCCCTGCGCATCGTTTTCGATGTCCACCGGTGATATGAAAATGGTTTCAACGCTGGTACTGATGGCAAGCACCTTGTTGTTCCGATCGTATACTGTCCCGCGAATCGGTGAGATGACGGTGTCGCGTGTCTGCTGCTCCACCGCTTTTGACTCGTAGTAATCATGATCAACAATCTGTATGTCGTACAGCTTCACCACCAGCGGAATGAAGATCAGAAAGCCAAAGACGGCCATCAGGAAAAACGTCCTTTTCAAAATCACATAATTGGCGCGCTGCGACTGATTCAGTTCTTTGCCCATGCCAACACCTCTTTGAGATTCAGGCGGTTCGCCTTCCGTTTAGGGTCACGCTTTCACGCAGGATTCAACCTCGGCTCACGCAAGCTTCAGATTCCCCTGCTCAAGACAGCAAAGAGGGTTTCACAACCCTCTCTTTTTGTCCACTTTATTTATATGGTTATCCACGGCGGGTATGCCTGAACGATTCCGCGCGTCCCTTCTACATCCCGACTTTAACCCCCAAAAACATTTGCCAGCAGCCCTTTATCTTGAATCTCCACGGCCACGGCGTGATCCTTGCCGGACAAGTTGATGTATAAAATCTGATCCTCAACCGGTTCCACCATGCCCAGCTCCTCAATCGCAATACGGCGGATATCAGCAAGTTTTACCTGCTCTTTCCACTGTGACGCCAGCTCCAGGTACTCCTTGTCCAGTCGGGAAATTTCGCTGGACAGCGCCTTGGACCGCACGCCCATCTCGGCCAGGTTCATCTGTGCGAACACGATCATAAACATTAGAACCATGCCGACCACAAAACCTAAAACCGCCCACACTGACACGCGCGGCCGCGCGACAGCTTTGGCGCGTTGTCTCTCCCGCACTCTGCGCTTGGTCATTTCCTCAGCTTCCACCAAATCGCGCACGCGGCGCCGGTTGTCAAAACGCGACAAATCGTAGGCCACATTACCATGGGTCACTCTTTGCGCTGCTACCGACATTTCGATCACTCCTGTTATTCATCACAAGCCCCGGGTTTTGCGTTTGAGGTTCGCTGGCCTGGACATTTTCAAATTTTCTCACAGGCGCGCACCTTCGCGCTATGCGCCCGTCTGTTCTCTAAGAGTTCCTGTTCGGAGGCCTGCCTCGGCTTTTTGGTAAGAATACGAACGGCAGGCGTTCTGCCACAGACACAAACCGGAAAATCCGGCGGGCATCGGCATCCTTCGGCCCACGAATTCATCGTCGTCTTGACCATCCTGTCTTCCAGCGAGTGAAACGTAATGACCACCAGCCGCCCCCCCGGGGAGAGGCAGGGCAGCGCCGACAAAAGCGCCGCGGCCAGACCGTCCAGCTCGTCGTTGACCGCTATGCGAACGGCCTGAAAGGTGCGCTTGGCCGGATGTTTGCCGCGACGTGCCGCCGGAGGCAGACTGGATACCACGATGTCAGCAAGCTGTGTAGTGGTCTCGATCGGGCTTTGAGCCCGCGCTCTCACAATTGCTTTTGTAATGAGCGGCGCGTTGTTTTCCTCGCCGTACTCGAACAGGATCTTTCGCAGCTGTTCGGCCGGCCATTCGTTTACCACCTCGCGCGCTGTGAGCGATGACTGCTCGTCCATACGCATATCCAGCGGCGCTTCCGTGCGGTAACTGAAACCGCGTTCCGGCTGGTCGAGCTGCCGTGACGACACGCCCAAATCAAGCAGAATGCCGTCAACCGACTCGAGGCCGTCTTCGCGGAGGAACGCCGGGAGTTCGCGGTAATTGCCGTGATGGAAGGTGACCTGCGCCGATACGCCGTCCAGACGTTCTCTCGCGGTTTGCAACGCACCCGCGTCGCGGTCAATGCAGATCAGACTCCCTTTGCTTAACTGAGCCGCAATGGCGGCGGCGTGCCCGCCCAGGCCAACCGTGCCGTCCACATACACGCCATCCTCACGTACATTGAGCAATTCCAGACATTCCGCCAGCATTACCGGTGTATGTTCCATCTCAGAATCCTACTTCGTCCATGGCCGCGGCCAGGGTTTCATCGTTGACTTCGCTTTCCTCAAAGCTTGTCCACTTGTCGTCACGCCAGATTTCCGCGCGGTCGCCCGCACCCAAAATCACGACGTTCTTCTCAATGCCGGCATATTCCCTCAGCTTCTGCGGGACAAGCACACGGCCCTGACTGTCCAACTCCACGCGCGTCGCCGACGGAAAGAGAATCAACTGGAGCTTGCGCGCCTTGCTGATGGGCATGGCGGCCAGCTTTTCCTCGATGCGCTTCCAGCCCTCCAGCGAGTGGACAAAAATACTGGCGTCCAGGCCTCGTGACAACACCACAATATCGCCCAGACTGTCGCGCAGTTTGGCGGGGATAAACAGACGGCCTTTTTGGTCGAGCGCGTAATTGAACTCGCCGTTCATTTCCCCACCTCCCGGTCATTAGGTTCGGGATTCGATGAATCTTCACCACTTCTCCCCACCTTGATGACAGTATAACCTACCTTTCCAAACTTTGCAATAGAGAATTGATTTATTATTTATTCTTCATAAACAGCTCCCTTTTTACTACACACATCCTGCTTTTTTCAACAAAAAACAATTGTTCTGTTTTGGCGAACAAAAAAGAGACGGAAGCCCCAAAGCGCTTCTTCCGTCTCAAAAAGTCCTTATGTATTCCAACGAGTTTAGATGTCGTCGTTCCCTTTGTTTTCCTTTACTCGCCCGGCGGCCACGCGATAGTCCGCGCGCGTTTTTCGAAATTCGGCGAGCAACGCAGTCAAGCTCTCCTCGGTCTTTCGAAGCGTACTGTCAACATACTCATTGGCGGCGCGGCGCACCTCACGCGCTTTGTCCTCGGTGACGACCAACATATCGCCGGCTTTTTTGCGCGCCGAACGCAGCACCTCATCCTCATTGACAAGATGGCGAGACTGCTCTTCCGCTTTGCGTTTGATGGCCTCGGCTTCTTTTTTGGCTGAACCCAGAATATCGTTACGGGCATCGACAATGCTGCGTGCCTGCTTCAAGTCTCCGGGCAGGATGGCGTTGATTTCATCCAGAATGCCCAACACTTTGTCCCGGTCGACGATGCACCGATCGGAACCAAAAGGCAGCGAAAACGCATCCTGAATGATGTTGTAAAGCATCCCCAAAAGTTCTTCCAAGCCGCTGGCCATAATCTTCATCCCACTTTCCTGTCAAGCGCCGCTCTGTTCCGGCATGGCGGCGTTCCACCCGCCTTCCGGCCACGGGCTTAATCTAGTTTGGCAGGCGCCCCTGCACAGCGCCGAGAAGCCAGTCACACTGCCTTCACAGTGTCTCCCGCGCAACAGTCCTATCTGCCCGCCGCAAGCCCTCGTAGACTTCATCCAGAATCTCAGCTGGTATGAACGGAGAGATGTCCCCGCCCAGTCCGCCGATCTCGCGAACCACGCTGGAGCTCAAATACTGATTGGTTTCGCTGGTGGTAAGGAACACCGTATCCAATGTGCCGCCCAATTTTCGGTTGATGAGCGCCATCTGAAATTCCAACTCAAAATCCGAGACGGCACGCAAGCCTTTGACAATAACCTGCGCTCCTTGTCCCGCGGCATATTCGATCAGTAGTTTTTCCGAGGCGTCAATTTCCACATTGCTCAGATGCCGGGTAACGCGACGCAAAAAATCCATTCGCCTCTCGACAGAAAAGGTCGACGACTTGCGCGCATTGCTCATCACCGTGACAATCAGTCTGTCAAAAATATGCGCCGCGCGGGTGACGATGTCCAGATGTCCGTTGGTCACCGGATCGAAACTGCCGGGATAGATGGCTAAGCTCATGTCAACCCCCGCTCACTGTGCGTCGAGATTCTTCTTATTCTTTCTGCGCGTCGTCGAGGCTCTTCGTATGTCAAGCCTCGAGCGCCGACCATGGCCGGCCGTATAAGTCTGCCCGCCGGGAAAAATGCCGCCGGGTCTTGCGTGAGACGACCCGACCTGTTTTTTCGCTGCCGGACGCCTTATCCGCCCTATGGCCGGTCGAGGCTCTTCGTATATATCGTCACGGTCTTGGTGCCGTAACGATAAGAACGGCTCCGGAAATACGGTTTTTCGACATCAGGCGCGAAGAACCCTTCGCCGGTCTCGCATATTATTATACCACCGTCACGAAGAATGTCAAACATGACCAGATGTTGCAATACACGTACCATCTCACCCCCTTGATAGGGCGGATCCAAAAAAACAAGGTCGAATTTCTCCGAAGTTGAGGATATAAAGCGCATCGCGTCTTTTTCCAAAACCTCCGATTTTTCGATAAGTTTGGTGTGCCGGAGGTTGTCACGGATCACCGCCAGCGCCGGGAGGCTGTTGTCAACGAACACCGCCCGCCGCGCCCCTCGGCTCAACGCCTCAATGCCCATTTGGCCGGTACCCGCAAACAGGTCGAGCACTGTCCGATCGGGCAGATCGAACTGGATGATGCTAAAAATCGCCTCCTTGACAAAGGCGGTCGTTGGCCGCGTCGACGCGCCCTCCACACTGCGTAAACGACAGCCTTTGGCACTGCCGGTAATCACTTTCATAGCGCTCTCCTCATTTCCGCAAGGTTTGGTACACCGCTTCGGCCACAGGACGCGGCACAACGCCGGACAGTGTCTCCACATCGGCCTTCTTGATGCCGGACACCGATTTGAAAGCTTTCAGAAGCGCTTCCTTTCGAACCGCACCCAATCCCGGAATCCCATCCAGCTTCGAGGTCACCGTTTTCTTGGTCTGCCTCTGTTTGTGGAAGGTGATGGCCTGACGGTGCGTCTCCTCCTGGATACGACCGATCAACGCAAACACCGGCACCTGACCAAGCGATACTTCGCGGCCGTCGGTGGTCACCAGCGCCCGGGTGCGGTGCTTGTCATCCTTGACCATACCGAACACCGGAATGTCTATGTTCATATCCTTCAGCACCACCAACGCAGCCGCCGCATGCGCCTGTCCGCCGTCAATGAGCAGCAGATCGGGCAGGCGGCCAAACTTCGGGTCGTCGGCGTGCTTCAAGCGGCGGGACAGCACCTCGCGCACCGAAGCATAGTCATCGGGGCCGTCGATGCTTTTAATGATGAACCGACGGGCGTCGCGTTTGCGCGGTCTTGCATCTTCAAACACAGCCAGCGCGCCGACCATGCTGTCGCCGCCGGTGTGCGAAATATCTATCGATTCAATGCGACGGGGCACAACCACCAAGCCGAGCAGGTCACGCAATGCCGTTAGCGTATAGGCGTCGGCCTCTTCGCGCGTCGTGACGCGCAGCACTTCCTCCCGCGCGTTGCCCACAGCCAACTCCATCATTTTTTTCTTGTCGCCGCGCTGCGGCGCGTGCAGCGACACCTTGCGTTCCATGCGCTCGGACAGCCACTGTTCCAGTGTCGGCGCGTCCTCGGGCAGTACCGGTACCAGCACCTCCCGCACGCGGCTGGGCCGCCGGGCGTAATACTGCTCGATAAAGGCCGATATGACTTCTCCGTCGCCGCCGATGGATCCCTGCGGCAGGAAGGTGATCTCGCAGCCCAGCAGGCCTCCGTCCATATAGTGCAGCAGCGCCGCCGCTGTTTTGGTCTGTCCGCGGTACAGGCCCAGCACGTCCATTTCCGCCATGTGCGCCGAAACCACGTTTTGCCTCTGACCCAGCCTCTGTATGCTCTTGAGCCGGTCGCGCAGCAACGCCGCGTACTCGAACGCCAGCCGCTCCGCCGCGCCCTCCATTTCGGCCATGATCTCGGCCTGCACGTCGCCCGATTTGCCCTCCAACACCGCGACGGCCTGCCGGATGGACGCCATGTATTTCTCTTCGGAGATGTCGCCGCGGCATACCGCCATGCAGCGGTTCATGTGATGTTGCAGACAGGGCCGCGCGCGGCCGAACTCCTGCGGGAAACGGCGGGTGCAGGTGGGCAGCGCGAACGCCTCCGACAGGGAATCGATGACCTTTTGCGTGGACTGACGGCCGCCATAGGGGCCGAAATACTTGGCGCCGTCCTCACGCCACCTCGACACCATCTCAAAGCGCGGATAGTTCTGTTTGGAATCCAGCCGGATAAACGGATACCCCTTGTCATCCTTGAGCAGTATGTTGTATTTCGGCTGGTGCCGCTTGATCAGCGACGACTCCAACACCAGCGCCTCGAACTCCGTCTTGACCACGATAAAGTCGAAGTGGTCGATCTGGGACACCATGGCTCTGGTCTTTTCATCGTGCCCGGACGAGGATTGGAAATACTGACTCACCCGGTTTTTAAGCATTTTGGCTTTGCCGACGTAGATGACTTCGCCCTTGACATCCATCATGATGTAGACACCCGGCTTCATCGGTAAAGACAACGCTTTTAGTTTCAGTTCGTCTTTCATGGTCTCACCTTTGTAAAAGCGATAAGCTGCAAGCGACAGGAATTCACCCCGGTCGGGAACGAAAGACGTTATTTTCTCCTTGCGATGAGAAAATAACATTGCCCCTCACTCTTCGATGCAAAAAGCGCCGCCGACGGCGGCGCTTGCTCTTATGAAAACACGCGGAGAATCAATCGGAAAAGTTGGTCGAAATCAGCGCAGCCAAGGCCTCAACCGCCTCATTCTCGTCGACGCCCTCGGCCATCAGGCCGATCTCGGTGCCCTTGACAATGCCCAGCGACAAAACGCCCAAAAGACTCTTCGCGTTCACACGGCGTTCGTCCTTCTCGACCCAAATGCTGCTTTTGAACTCATTGGCCTTCTGTATGAAAAACGTAGCGGGTCGGGCATGCAACCCCACCTGATTGTTGACCTTTACCTGACGTGAATACATACCGTACGCATCTCCCTCACAAAGATATGTCTGAACTCTGAAGAAGCGACCGACCGAACCGGCCACACGCGGGGAACGGGGAAATTCGCAGTTTTACTAACTATATCAACCGCACAGGGAGAAGTCAACATTTTTCTTTTCCCACTCGGCATCAGAAGTCAAACTGAAAGCTTCCTCCAAAATCAGAACCTTCGAACGTGCCGTCAAAGCCTTCGAGCATACCGTCGAACAGCGAACCGCTTCCCGGGAAAACGTTTTGAACAATGTTCATCGCCGACAGCATGATGATGTCATAGAACACCGTGAATCCGGCGTAGCAGGTTCCAATAATGCACAGCACCATACCGGCGGTGGCCAATCCCCGCACCGATTTGGGCAGCACACGTCTTAACTGCACGCTCTTGATCAGTCCGATGATAGACGCGCCCAGCGCAACAACCGCCAGGCCAATGCCGCACCAGGACAGCGTACGGTCGAAAAACGGGATGGCCATGGCACACATGACCAAACTGGCAAGACTCACTATGATGGCCGCGATCCCTAAGCCCAACCATAAACCGCCCCGGCTGGTGCCGGGCGGCAGTGTCTCCGGTTCGACCGGCCCAGCGGCCTGATAGGAAGGCGGAGCATAGGCATACGGCGGAGGCGCATAGGGCGGGGCATAGTATCCCTGCGGAGGCGCGTAGCCGCCCCAAGGATTGGCGGACGTTCCCTGCGCAAAAGGGCCACCCGGATAGACACCCGGCTGACCGGGCGGCGGATACGTCGGCCGGGGCGGAAGAGTCCCTGTGGCCGCCCGCGCGGCGCCGGTCTGCTGTACCTCGCCCGTACCGGGCTGAGATACCGGCCGGTCAGACTGGTTCCATGGCTCGGTATGCCCCTGGCCCTCGCTTCGGTTGTTCATTTCATCATAGCTCATACTCTTCCCTCACTCGGTGATGCGGCGGCGTTGTCCACCACAATTTCATTGCCCGTATTCCGGGTCTCTCCGGAAGGAGGAAGCGGCTGTGCCGCGTCCCTTGCCTTGTCCGGACGAAGCCAGAAGTATAGACCGGCCGCCAAAAACAAAAAGCTCAGCCACTGCGAGGTGGAAAGCGCCCACAGTCCGCCACGCACGATGTCGCCCCGGAAGAACTCCAACACAAAACGCAGCGGCGCGTACAAAAGCAAATACAACGCAAATCCGCGGCCGCTTTTGCGGGGTTTACGCATGTACAGCAGGAGAATCAGGACAATCAGAGTGTCGCCGGCCGCCTCGAAGAGTTGAACCGGTATGCGTGGTACGCCATTGGCGTCATGTGGGATGGCTTCGGTATAGACAATGCCCCAATCGGCCTCGGCTCCGAAACAGCAGCCCGATAGGAAGCATCCGACCCGACCCATGGCGTGTGCCAGCGGGACGGCGGGCGCGAAGGCGTCCAGTGTCGGCAAAAGCTTCAGTTTGTATTTGCGGATATACCAGCCGCAGAGAAGGAAAGCGCCGATCACGCCTCCGTAGAATACCAATCCGCCGGCCAGTTCGGCCAGCATTTCCACGGGATACTGAACAACGAGCTCCCAGTGCTGAATGAACCACGGAATATTGACGAGGATGTAGAGCAGCTTGGCGCCGACAATGGCGCCCGCCACCGCCAGCGCGATCAGGAACAGCGCATCTTCCCGCTGAAGTCCAAATCGTTTGCGCCGCAACATTACCACGCCGGTTCCGGCGCCAACGCCCACCAAAATCATGAGACCATAGGCGGGCAGGTTCAAGCCAAACAGGTTGAAAAACGGGTGCATGGCGCACCTCCCTCAAAATCGCTATCCGTTGAGCGCCGCCGCGGACGCCGATGAAAAATCTGTGCTCATGACGCCATAAAAAATACCGGCCGATAGATCACTGGCGACCGAAAAAATGGCGGTAAAAACGACCGCAACGATGCCGACCGCCATCGCGGCGTTGGCCAGCCCGCGCTCATACCCTGCCAGCGTCTTACGCGCGCCGACACTCAACACGGTTCCGAAGACGGCCAATACAACCGAAAGATTACACAAGATCATACCCAGCGCGACGTTCGAGGTGGCCCCCGTTCGGATGTTGCCGATCAGAACGATGGATACAACGCCCATAACAATGGCCGCAGCGCCCAAAATGAGCCCAATCAGACTTTTGTTTTTGGCCGCACGGAGTTCCCTCTCCGCAAAGTCGCCGGATGGCTGCCTTGCTCCCGAATCGCCGCGTTGTTCTCCGTAGTGATTCATATTGACCTCCCAGTTGCGGCCGCCGCCAGTTTTGGATCATGATCTATCCTATTGTCGTGCGGTTATGAATTCAATTCTATCATGCTCAAAAATGGGTGTCAACGAGCGCGCAGAACGCGCCGGTCGTCAGCTTTCCTGCTCGCACACGCCTGTCAACAGCCCCACAAGCAGGTCGGCTGCCGCCGCGTCCCTTCGGTCGGCCACTTCACCCGGTGTGAATAGATGTCGAACGGGCAACCCCAAGTGCCCCGTAAGCACACCGCTTCCCGTTTTCTGTATGACGCCCGCATCGGCCGCGTTCTGTTCGATCGCCGCTGTTTGGCAGGCCACATGGCTCACAAGCGCCGCGTTTCGCAGCCGTTCCACCATGACCGGCGCACAGATCGCCCGGCCGGCCGTCAGCGCGATGACAGGCCCCGCGCCCAACCGAACGCCTGTTTTCCGACCGTCGTCGGCCGGCACGGCGTCCAACGTCAGTGCCCATTCGGGATTGACGGCATGCGCCGCCGCGCCCGCGCCCCGCGCGCCCAAACGACTCTGCGCCAAAAAGGCGATATAGAGATCGGTGTTGACATTTTCACCGGCCAGGCGCTCCAATACGGACAACAGGACGGCGCAGCCCAACCGCCCGCTGAGATGAGGGGCGCGCACCCGCTGCCCCATGACGACAAGTTCTCCCTCAAACAGCGCCCGGTCACCCGGCGCGGTTATCTCCAGCGCCTGCTCACGGCTGTCGGCGCCGATGTCCAGAAATCCGTCCGCCCAATCGCGCCGATCTTCCTCGTCTCGCTCGAAGGCGAGGACACCCCGGCTCTCGCCGGACAGACGCATCGGGCACCCCAGGAAGCCGCCTTTCGGCCAATCGCCAATCTTTCCAAAACGGAGACGTCCGTTTTCTTCCACATGTGTAACCAATAGGCCGGGCGTGTCCATCGGCGCCGCCAGCAGAACGCGTGCCCCCGTCCCCTTGCGGTGAATGATCACATTGCCCATCGCGTCGCGGAACACCTCGTCACCGAAGAAGGCCGCCTGTGCGGACAACATCTCGGCCACCGCTTTTTCGCCGCCCGATACTCCGGGCAGGGCAATCAGTTCAGGCAGCCATTCCATAGGATGCTTCATGTTGAGACCTCGTAACAATCAGAATTTTTAGGTCGCCGGACTTTTTACTCCCCGGTCACATAGGCGCGCAGCAACGCATAGGTCGGGTCAAAGTCGGCCACATCGGCCACACAGTGCGGGCTGTGCAGATACCGCACCGGGACGGCCAGCGCCACACATGGGATGCCGCCCAAACGGGTGTGGACGCTTCCGGCGTCGGTGCCTCCGGCCAACAGCTCCTTGTTCTGCCAGAGGATACCCTTCCGCTCGGCCAGCGAAATCATCTCCTGACGCAGCGTCTCGTCATACACCGTGCCCAAATCGGCGGCCGGAATGACCACGCCGCCGCCCAGACGGCACACCTGTTTATGTGAGGGCAGCGTGGGCAGATCGGCCGCTGTCGTGGCCTCGAGCACCACGGTCTGCGACGGGTCGACAAACCCGGCCGCGGCCATGGCGCCCCGCCCGCCCAACTCTTCCTGCGCCGAGAACACAAACCAGGTGTCCTCGACCGGTTCTTCTTCCATAATCAGACGCATAACCATCGCGCAGCCCACGCGGTCGTCTATGGCCTTGGTCGAGAGCAACCGGTCATTCAGCATTCGCGCAACGCCCGTAAACACGCAGATGTCGCCCGGGCCAACCATCGTCAGCGCTTCGTCCCGGCTTTCCGCCCCGATATCGACGAACATTTCGGAAATCTTCGGCATTGTTTCTTTCTGTTCGTCGGTCAGAAGGTGCTTGGCCGTGGTACAGACGACCCCCGGAATCTTTTGTGGCCCTACCAGCACACGCCGTCCCAGCACGACACCGGGCGCAACGCCGCCGACCGGCAAAATCCGAAGCGAACCGTCGTCGCATACGCGGCGCACAATCAGCCCCACCTCATCCATATGCGCGCAAACCATACGCGGTCGGCCGCCCGAGCGGCGCCCCAGCTTGAAGATCAGCAGGTTGCCCATCGCGTCCTCACGCATCTGGTCTGAAAAGGCCATCACCCGCTCACGGATGAAATCGCGCACCTCATGTTCCATCCCCGAGACGCCGGACAACGCGCACATTCCGGAAACCAGATCCAGCATCACAGACATCAAAACACCTCCCCGTCAAGCGAGAGGATATAGCAGAACAGCAGGTCGGCCGTCGTTTCCAGATCGGACACCGCTACTGTCTCAACCGCCGAGTGCATGCTTTTCAGCGGATAGGAAAGCACCGCCGCCGGAATGCCGTTGCGAACGGTCTGAACGACCCAGGCATTTGTATCGGCGCTGCCGGCCATCACTTCCAGCTGGCTGGGGATCCCGCACTCAAACGCCACCTGCTTGAGCGCCTGTGACATGCTCCGACGGCAGTCTGGTCCGATGCCGATGCAGGGGCCTCCGCCCAGCGCGAATGTACGCTCCCGGTCGGTACCGGGTGTGTGTCCGAAAGTGGCGTCCACCACCACGCAGGCGTCGGCGCGGGCGTTGCGCGCGGCCGCGGCCGCCCCCCGAAGGCCCAGTTCCTCCTGCACACTGCCGCAGATGACGATATCCAACGGCAGCTTGACGTCGTTGAGCTTTTCAAGCAAGCGGATAAGGACGGCAAAGCCGGCCAGGTTGTCCAGCGCCGCGCCGGTAATCTGCTTGTCCCCCAGCATCATGGGCGGCATCTCAATCAGTCCGGGCGTTCCCGGGGGTACTCGCCGCGCCGCCACCTCATCGTTTGAGCAGCCGATGTCACAAAGCAAGTCCTCTACAGGCACAACCTTGTTCTCCGTCTTGCGGTCGCGCAGGTGCGGCGGCAGCACGGCGACCACGCCGGTCACCCGGGGCTCGGTCAGCCATGTGATTTCGACGCCGCTCAACAAGCGCGCGTCCAGCCCGCCCAACGCTCGGAACCGCACAAAGCCACCGTCGACGCCGGTCGCCAAAAAACCGATCCGGTCAAGGTGGGCATCCACCATCAGACGGAGCGCGTCACCGCGTGCCGACCTTTTGATCCCCAAAAGATTGCCCAGTGTGTCGATTTCGCATTCGTCGACAAACGGTTCGATGAGCGCCTGCGCGGCGCGCGTCGTCGGCGACTCGAACCCCGCCGGCGCACTGATGCGGGACAACGAGCGCAGGGTCTCCAGAAAGTCCAACGCAATCCCTCCCATGCCTATTTATAACCGTCAAAGGGGTGTTTTCCCTCTGCTTTTCTTCTACATCCTGTTGCTTTTTGACAACGGGTCGATGTGGGCATCGACCCCTACGGTGGAAACAGCCCCAACAAGACCTCTAGCCCTTCAATCCGTTCACCAGTTCACGGAAATGCTGGCCACGCGCTTCAAAGTTCGGATACTGGTCAAAGGAGGCGCAGGCAGGGCTCATCAGCACGATATCCCCCGATTTTGCTCTCTCATGGGCGAGGCGAACGGCCGTCTCCATGTCTCCGGCGTCTTCGATGGGCGGAGCGCCCGGGATGACCTCCACCACCCGGCGAATGGCGGGCGCGGTATGGCCGATCAGGATGAGGCGTTTGACATGCTCGCAGACCGCGCCGCCCAGCACATCAAAAGGAATGTGCTTGTCATAGCCGCCCGCGATGAGAATGACTTTTTGGTCAAAGGCTTTCAGCCCGGCCATGGTGCGGCTGGGGCTGGACGCGATGGAGTCGTTGTAGTAGCGCACACCGGAAAGCTCCCGCGTAAGCTCGATGCGGTGCGGAACCCCCGAGAAGGTTCGCGCTGTGTGCGCCATGATCTCGGCGGTCACCAACTCGTCTACGGCGGCACAGGCGGCCAGCATGTTCTCAATGTTGTGCCGTCCGGGAATGCGAATTTCGTCGACGGGGAACAGCGGATCGTGTCCGCCCTCGCGTGTGCGTGTAATCCATCCGCTCTCGACCACAAACCCGGACAGGCTCGTGTTTTTGCGCGAAAAAGGGACGCGGCGCGACGACGCGGCCGCAACCATATCGCCGACCAACGCGCAGTCGGCGTTATAGACGAGACGGTCGCCGGGCTTCTGAAACGCGAAGATGTTGGCCTTGGCGCGCACATATTCATCCATATCCTTGTGGATGTCCAGATGATTGGGCGCTACGTTGGTCAACACGGCAATGAGCGGACTTTGGGTCATGTCCATCAGCTGAAACGAGGACAGCTCGACGACAGCGACGTCCTCCGGCCTCATGCACGGCACGTCGGCCAACAGCGGCCGCCCGATGTTGCCGCCCAAATGTACTGTAACGCCCGCCTCGGTCAGCATGGCCGCAATCAGCGATGTGGTGGTGGTTTTGCCGTCGCTGCCGGTCACGCCGATGACCGGGCAGGGACACAACGCAAAAAGCACATCCATTTCGGACGTCACAACGGCGCCGTTGGCCCGAGCCCGCTCTATTTCCGGCCGGTCGGGATGGATGCCCGGCGAACGAAACAGCAGATCGGCTTCAATCGGTGCGTTGAATTCTTCCCCACAAAAAAAGTGCGCTTCGGAAAACCCGGACAAATCACCGAGCTTCTCCCGCGGTTTCTGATCAAATACCGATACCCGCGCACCATGCGCAAGCAACAGCTTGACAAGCGGGCGGTTGCTTACGCCGAAACCCACCACCGCCACAGATTGGCCGCGGCATCCGACGAAATACGATTCAAACGCAGAAGGCAATGCCCCTCCTCCTTTTGGAAAACACGCAGAAAGCCGCCGTTACACAGCCGGTGGTTCGGCTTCCGTCCTTTTGGCAACATTATATGCGCTCACTCCCACGAAAGCAAGAAAAACACTGCGCAGACACAGCAGCGTGCCATGACAAATTGGTCTTGCCCACGGAGCTGGAACAGGCCATGTCTTATTCTCCCCTTTTGACAAGAGGCCTCACAGCCGCTACAATAAACACAAGGAGTGATTGCCTTGCTCAACCGCTTTTCGAGAATGTTGCCGCGCTGTCTCGCCCTGCTGCTTCTGACCAGCTGCCTGACCGGCTGCACTATCCGTATCGACACCTCCGTCGAACCCGGCTCGCACTCGCTTACCCAGACCCTGCTGGCTGAAATCGAGCGTGAATACGGCTTCGAGGTCGAGGTGCGTAATCCCGACTATTGGCGCGGCGAGAAAGCGGCTCTTTTGGCTCTGTACAGCGCGCTGGCCTGTTCCCCGGAGGGTTTGGCCCGCGAGTTTAACGACTATTACGCGCGGTTTGGTTACCGTTGCGTCATCACCATGGACGCCCCCACCGACGACGAGTCCGTGTACGGCGAGTTTGACACCACCGAAATGGACGACCGCAACGTCATCTACATCCATCTCTACAACAACTATGATTTTGACGAGACCGTCCAGCATGAGCTGGGTCACTATCTCTGTTATTACGTCTGGGATGTGGAGCAGATTGACCTGACGAGTGAAATCAGCACCTGCAACGACGGCTATGACTATTTCGGCGAGGACTGGGACAGCGACGAGGCCTATGCCGAAGAGTACGACTATGTGTATCTCACCGCATACGCCGGTCAGGACGCCGAAGAGGATTTCTGCGAGGTGTTCGCCTACATGCTGACCTATCCGGAATATCTGATCGGCACGCTGGACGAGGAACCCGATTCGGTTCTGGCGGAAAAGGTTCTCTTCATCGAGTATGCGGTCGAGCACTATACCGAGACCATTTCCTCCGACGGCGGCGCCTGGTGGCGGGATTTTGCCGGTTAATTCTCGACGTCCCGCCCTTTCAAAGCTTTTGACAACAACCCGCGCGCTTGCTATACTGTATGACGCGAGTAAGCCAGACAGTCGCGTGGACGTTTTGCGTCCATGAGGAAAGTCCGAGCTCCACAGGGCGAGGATAACGGGTAACGCCCGCCGACGGCGACGTCAGGAATAGTGCAACAGAGATATACCGCCCGGCGCTTTGTGTCGGGTAAGGGTGGAAAGGCGAGGTAAGAGCTCACCGGCGCCCGGGAGACCGGGTGGCCCTGCAAACTCTATCCGGAGCAACACTGGGAACCGGGGGATTTCCCCCAGGCTTGCCCGGCCGTTCCCTCACGTGGCTTGAGCCGCATAGCAATGTGCGGCCTAGATAGATGACTGTCCAATACAGAACTCGGCTTACAGGCTTACTCGCAGCACTTTATGTTTATATGATATGGTTTCCTGTCCCTGACGGGGAACGGAGGACGTGACTTTCTTCACGCCAAGAAAGTCACCAAAGAGGCGTTTTGGGGACGCGGTGTTACTTCCCACTCAAACTATCCTGCACAAACGCTATCATCCGGGCTCTGCCGGCTGTCACACCGTCTACGAACCGATAAGATCAAAGGGCTCCGGGCAGCATAATCCCGATTTCCGCCCTACTCCCTATGTGGCTACGACCTGTGCGGTTTTGTTTCCACAGGACTCGCTGTAGTTTTTGCGCAAACCAATCTCTTCGAATCAATTGATTGTCTAAACAAAGCGTTGAAAAAAGGACGGGGGAACCGTTGGATTTACGATGGGGGGGAAACCCATGTTGAATTGGGACGCGCTACGGCAGACTTGCGAGACTTGTCATCTGTGTTCCCTTTCCGACACGCGCACCAACATGGTGTTCGGCGTTGGCAACCCCGAGGCCGACATTTTATTCGTCGGTGAAGGGCCCGGACGGGATGAGGATTTGCAGGGGGTGCCCTTTGTCGGACGCGCCGGGCAGCTGCTCGACGATATGCTGAAAATCATCGGGCTGTCCCGGGACAACATCTACATCGCCAATCTGGTCAAATGCCGCCCGCCCAACAATCGCGATCCGCTCGATCTGGAGGTGGCGGCCTGCCTTCCCTATCTGCGCAACCAGACGGCGCTGATCGCTCCGAAGGTCATCGTTTGCCTCGGGCGCATTGCCGCGTCACATATCATCCACGAGGATTTCAAAATCACAAGGGAACACGGTCAGGTCTTTCCGCGCGGCGAATACCGACTGATGGCCATGTACCATCCCGCTTTTCTGCTGCGCGACCCGCGCCGCCGCCCCGAAGCGTTTGACGATTTGAAGGTGCTGGAGGGGTTGATGCACAACCCTTCGGCTTAAACGCGGAGGCCGTCCGGCTTCCTGAGGAAAAGAAATGAACGACGCCACCGATAAAAAAAGAGAGGCGCTGCGGCTCAAGAGCTCTGCCACGCTGGAGCTGGATCGCGTCCTCAGCCTGCTTTCCGACCATGCCGTATCTCCGGCGGCCGGCCTTTTGGTGCGCGCGCTTGTGCCGGCCGATACGCTGGACGAGGCGCGGCGCCGCTCGCAGGAAACCTCGGCCGCCTGTCACCTGCTGGGGGTTCACGGCTGCCCGCACTTTTCCGGCATCCGCGATGTGGGCGCCAGCCTGTCCCGCGCCGCCATGGGCGGGACGCTCAACCCGCGCGAGCTGCTGGACATCGCCTGTCTGCTGTCGGCCACACGCAACGTGAAGGCCTATCGAAATGCGGACGCGCGCGACGGCGGCACGGCCATCGACTTTCTGTTTTCCCAACTCAACCCCAACAAGTATCTGGAGGACAGAATCGGCGCAGTCATTGTCAGCGAAGAGGAAATTGCCGACACGGCCAGCACCGACCTGTATGATCTGCGCCGAAAAATGCGACAGAAGAACAACAAGATGCGCGAAACGCTGCAAAAGATGATCTCCTCGCCGGCCACGGTCAAGCTGCTGCAGGATCCGATTATTACATTGCGCTCCGACCGGTTTTGCCTGCCGGTCAAGGCCGAACACCGCGGCGAGGTGCCGGGGCTTGTCCATGACGTGTCGTCGTCCGGGTCTACGTTCTTCATCGAGCCGATGTCGGTCGTGCAGATGGGCAACGAAATGCGCGAGCTTCTGGCCGCCGAAGAGATGGAGATCGAACGCATTCTGTCCGCGCTGTCGGTCGAGGTTGACGGCTTTGCCGACAGCATCCGCAACAACTTTGACACACTGGTCGCGCTCGACTTCGTGTTTGCCAAAGCCAAATACTCCTATGACATCCACGCCTCGGCGCCCCAGTGGAACGAACGAGGCGAGGTTTTGTTGAAAAACGCGCGTCATCCGTTGATCGACCCCAAGGTCGTGGTGCCCATCACCGTCCGGCTGGGCGGTTCATTTGACACACTGGTCGTCACCGGTCCCAACACCGGCGGCAAGACAGTGACGCTCAAAACGCTCGGACTGCTGTGCCTGATGGCGGCCTGCGGGCTGCATTTGCCCGCCGACGACGACAGCACGGTACCGCTGTTTTCGCTTGTTTTGTCTGATATCGGCGACGAGCAGAGCATAGAACAGTCGCTGTCTACCTTTTCCTCACACATCAAAAACATCGTATCCATCCTTGAGGTCGCGGGTGACGGAACACTCGCGCTGTTCGATGAGCTGGGCGCCGGCACCGATCCTGTCGAAGGCGCGGCGCTGGCCACTGCCATCATTCAGGCGGCTCGGTCGCAAGGCGCGCTGATCGCCGCCACCACGCACTACGCCGAGCTCAAGGTGTTCGCGCTGACCACCAAGGGCGTCGAAAACGCTTCGTGTGAGTTCGATGTGGAAACTCTGCGCCCCACCTACAAGCTGCTGATCGGCGTACCAGGCAAGTCCAACGCGTTCGCCATTTCCCGGCGGCTGGGTCTGCGCGAGGACATCATCGAGGCGGCGCGTCAGCACGTCGCGCTTGACAACGCACGCTTTGAGGACGTCCTGTCCGAACTGGAGCGGCGGCGGCAGGATTGGGAGCGCAAGCAAGCCGAGGCCGATGTGGCCCGTCAGGCGGCACGCGAGGACGAACGCAAGCTCGCCGAGCTGCGCGCGCAGATGGAAAAAGAACGCGACAAACACACCGAGCGAGCGCGCGCCGAAGCGCGGCTCATTCTGGAGCAGGCGCGGCAGGCCGCCGAGGAGGCCATGCAGACGGCGCAGGATCTGTCCCGCCGGCAGGCCAAAGAGGAATCGGTACAGGCGCTCAATGACGCTAGGGCCGATTTGCGCCGCTCGCTGCGCCAAGCCGAGGATCGTGTCGGCGTTGTGCGGCGCGATGATGACGAATCCCCCGCCCGGCCGACGCGCCCCATCGTGAAGGGCGATTCGGTCGAACTGAAAAAGCTGGGCACTTTGGCCCATGTGCTGGAAACCGACGGCGACAAGCTCACCCTGCAGGCCGGGATCATGAAGGTGACCGTGCAGCGCAGCGAGGTGCGTCTGGCGGAGGAGCAGAAGGTCTCCGCGCCGGTTCGGGTGTCGCAGCCTCAGTCGAGCGGCCCGCGCATGGAGACTGCCGCCCGCGAGTTGGATCTTCGCGGGATGGCCTCCGACGAAGCGCTGCTGGATCTTGACCGGTTCATCGACGGCGCGCTGATGTCCGGGTTGACCGCGCTGACCGTCATTCACGGCAAGGGCACCGGTGTTTTGCGCACGGCCGTGCAAAAAGCGTTGCGCCAGCACCCCAGCGTCAAGAGTTTCCGATTGGGGCGCTACGGCGAGGGCGAGCAGGGCGTCACCATTGTGGAGTTGAAATAGAATGTGAATCGGCGGCTCCGTTTGGAGCCGCTTGTCTTTGTAAAGATGTTGCTTATTGGGCCGTGTATTGGGTTGCCCCGGCCAATGAAGCGTTGCGGCGACGTGGGCATCTCCCCGTCAGGGTGCTGCATTTCAAAAAAGGCTTTACAAACCCGGCGTCATCGTTTACACTTAGAACGTAGTGAACGCCGAAAGGCGTTTTGTAGTATGGCGCGCCCCACATAATTTTGGTTGGCCGAGAAACACTGAGGGTATCCTTATGCGGGCTCTCCTCGGCCGGTAGTATGGAAGGACGGTTTTTCTCATGACGCAGAACATCGCTCTGGTCGCATTGGCATTATTCGCAATATTGATGGTGGTCGTCGGCATTTACAGTGCCCGGCGTTCCAAAACCATGGACAGCTTCCTGTTGGGCAAACGCAAGATCGGCGCTTGGATGTCGGCGTTTGCTTACGGGACTTCTTATTTTTCTGCGGTAATTTTCGTCGGATACGCCGGAAAGCACGGCTGGGACATCGGCATGGCCGGCATGTGGATCGGCGTGGGCAACGCGCTGTTCGGCTGTTTTTTGGCTTGGAAGCTGATGGCCAAGCGGACGCGCAGCATGACACGCGCCCTCTCATCGCGCACCATGCCGGAGTTCTTCGGCTCACGTTACCTCGACCCCAAGCTCAAGGTCTTTGCCGCGATTGTCATTTTTCTTTTTTTGGTTCCTTATGCCGCCAGCGTATACAAGGGTTTGGGCATGATGTTCAGCTTTATCTTCCCGGGTCTGGACGGCGCCGTGTTTGGCATGTCCGCCTCGTCACTGTGTATGCTCATTGTGGCCCTTCTGACGGCGGTTTATCTGATTTTGGGCGGTTATTTGGCCTCGGCCATCACCGACTTTATTCAGGGCATCATCATGGTAGGCGGCGTTTTGCTTCTGGCCGCCGCCATGCTGGCGCAGCCGCAGGTGGGCGGGATTTCGGGACTGGTTTCCGGTCTTCAGTCCTTGAGCACGCCGGATCACCAGCTGACCAGCGTATCCGGCGGTTCGAATTTCTTCTTCCTGCTCATCAACATTGCGCTGACCAGCTTCGGCACCTGGGGTCTTCCGCAGATGGTGCACAAGTTTTACGCCGTGCGCGACGACAAGGCCATTCGCCACGGTATGATCATCTCGACCGTGTTCGCGCTCATCATCGGCGTGTGCGCGTATCTGGTCGGCTCGATGGGCCGGCTGATGTTGGGCAACACTCTGCCTGAGGGCGGTTTCGACGCCGTGATCCCGAACATGCTGATGAGCGCGTTCAGTTCCAGCTTCTTAGGAAGCATTCTGCTGGCGGTTATTCTGCTGCTCCTCCTATCGGCTTCGATGTCCACTTTGTCGGCGGTGGTACTGTCCAGCGCTTCGGCCATTTCGGTCGACCTGGTGGGTATGCGGAAGAAAAAGCTGGCTGACAAAAACCAGATGACGCTCACGCGGATTCTGTGCTTCGTGTTTATCGGATTGTCCTTTATCTTTGCCAGCTTCAACTTCTCGTTCATTGTCTCGATCATGTCCTATTCCTGGGGCGTGGTTTCGGGTTGCTTCATCGGCCCGTTCCTTTGGGGTCTTTTCAAGAAAAGCATCACACGCGCCGGCGCCTGGGCCGGGATGCTGGGTGGGCTTGTCACTGTCGTCACCATGGCGCTTGTCAGCACATTGTCCTCTCCCCTGCTGTCCTCCGACGGGTTTTACGCGGCTTTTCAGGAGGCCTCCAAGAACTCGCCCACATTCGGCGTCACGGCCATGGCTGTTTCGATTGTCATTGTGCCGCTTGTCAGCCTGCTGACTAAAAAGCTGCCCGAGGCGCACGTTGCGAAAGCGTTTTCCAAGCCCGAAGAAGCGGAGGCCTGATCCCATGACATATTGGCAAAAAGACATAGAGACCATGCCCCGCGCCAAGCTCAAAGAACTGCAGTTGGAGCGGCTGAAGGCGCAGCTTGTCCGCATTGAAAAGCAGTGTCCCGTACAGTGGGGCAAGCTGAAGGACGCGGGCGTCACGCCGGAAAAGTTTGCGTCTCTTGACGATCTCCAACATATTCCCTTCACGCGCAAGGCGGACTTCCGGGACAGCTACCCGTTCAAAATGTTCGCCGTGCCGATGAAGGAAGTCGTCCGGCTGCAGGGCTCCTCCGGCACCACCGGCAAGCCCACCATCGCCGGGTATACACGCAATGACCTGACCGTCTGGGCCGATCTCATCGCCCGACTGGCCACCGCCGTCGGCGTTACCGACGCGGACATCGCGCAGATTTCTTTCGGCTACGGCCTGTTTACCGGCGGCTTCGGCCTGCATTATGGACTGGAGCATCTGGGTGCCACGGTATTGCCTCTTTCGTCCGGCAACACCGACCGCCAACTTATGCTGATGGAAGACTTTCAGGTCTCGGTTCTCATCGCCACCCCCTCCTACGCCACTTACATGAGCGAAGTGGTGGCCGAACGGGGCATCCGCGACAAGCTCAAGCTGCGCGTCGGTCTGTTCGGCGGCGAGGGCTGTACCGCCGAAATGCGCGACCGCATTGAACACAACTTCGGCATCATCGCCACCGACAACTACGGCATGTGCGAGCTGACCGGCCCCGGCGTCGCGGGCGAGTGCCTCGAACGAAGCGGTCTGCACTTTGCCGAGGATCATTTCCTGCCCGAGATCATCGATCCCGAGACGGGCGAACTGTTGCCCGAGGGTGAGTCGGGCGAGCTGGTCATCACCACGCTTTCGAAGGAAGCCCTGCCGGTGTTGCGTTACCGTACCGGCGACATCACAAAGCTTTCCTATGAGCCCTGCCGCTGCGGCCGGACGCACGTCCGGATGGACAAGGTGACCGGGCGGTCGGACGATATGCTGATCATCAAAGGCGTCAACGTGTTCCCGTCGCAGATTGAAAGCGTTCTGATGACGATGGAGCACATCAGCTCCCACTATATGCTCTACGTGCGGCATGAGAGCTTTGTCGACACATTGGAAGTTCAGGTGGAGCTGCAGGACGCCGAACTGCTGGAGAGCTACGGCCTTCTTGAGGGGCTGACCCGGCAGATCAAAGATAAGCTGCACTCGGTCTTGGGTCTGACCACCAAGGTCACACTCGTGGGGCCGAAAACCATTGAGCGCTTCCAGGGCAAAGCCCGGCGCGTCGTGGATCTCAGAAACAAGTAAGCCATTTTTTATAGTATTTACAGAGGGATGCCGACGGCGTCCCCCATGGTAAACGCTGAACAAATACGCCACAACATCACGGCGATTTTTCATCGTTGACCAGCTATATCAATGAACCGATGGAGTTGGATTTTCTATGCAGAAAAAATTGATGCTGGGCAATGAAGCGGTGGCGCGCGGGCTCTGGGAGTCGGGCGTACGTTTTGTATCCAGCTATCCCGGGACGCCGAGCACCGAAATCACTGAATATGCCGCGTCCTATGACGATATGTATTGTGAATGGGCGCCCAACGAGAAGGTGGCCGTCGAAGCCGCCTATGGCGCCAGTCTGGCCGGAGCGCGGTCCTTTTCCGGAATGAAGCACGTCGGACTCAACGTCTGCGCCGATCCCGTGTTCACCGCCGCTTACACCGGTGTCAACGGCGGACTGGTGCTGGCCGTGGCCGACGACCCCGACATGCACTCCTCGCAAAACGAACAGGACAGCCGCCATTACGCCCGCGCGGCCAAGTGGCCGATGCTCGAGCCGGCCGACTCGCAGGAATGTTTGGACTATGCCAAGGCGGCCTATGCGTTGTCGGAAGCGTACGACACGCCGGTCTTTCTGCGCCTTACCACTCGTGTCTCGCATTCGCAGAGTCTGGTGTCCGCCGGAGAACGCGATCACGAGGAAGTCAGGGCATACCAAAAGGATCCCGGAAAATATGTCATGGTGCCCGCCGCCGCACGCGCTCGGCATGTGGTCGTCGAAGAGCGGCTTCAGAAACTCTCCGAGGTTTCCGACAGCTCTCCGCTCAACTGCATCGAATGGCACGACCGGAAAATTGGCGTCATCGCGTCCGGCATCTGCTATCAGAACGCCCGCGAGGCGCTGGGCGAATCGGTCTCCTATCTGAAGCTGGGCATGATCTGGCCGCTTCCGGAGCGTATGATCCGAGAATTCGCCGCCGGTGTCGAAATACTGTTTGTCATCGAGGAGCTGGACGGCTTCTTCGAATCCCATATCCGCGCCATGGGCCTCTCGGCCCGGGGCAAGGAGACCTTCCCCCTTTTGGGGGAGATAACAGCGCAAAGTATTGCCGAAGTTGTGCTCGGCACTTCTGCCGAAGCAAAGTCCGCTCCCGACGCCCCGGTGCGTCCGCCGGTGCTCTGCCCGGGCTGTCCCCACCGCGGGATTTTCCATGTGCTTTCCAAGCTCCGTCTGACCGTCACCGGCGACATCGGTTGCTATACCCTGGCCGCCGCGCCGCCGCTGGGCGCGATGGACGTCTGCGTCTGCATGGGCGCCTCGGTGTCCAGCCTGCACGGTTTTGTCACGGCGCGTCCCGAGTATGCTTCCAGAACCGTGGCCGTCATCGGCGACAGCACGTTCGTGCATTCGGGCATTACGGGGCTAGTCAACATCGTGTACAACCAGAGTCCGGCCACCGTGCTCATTCTGGACAACTCCATTACCGGTATGACCGGCCACCAGCAAAACCCCTGCTCGGGCCGCACGCTCAAGGGGCAGGAGGCTCCCGTGCTCGATTTGGCCGCGCTGTGCAAAGCCGTCGGTGTGCGCCGGGTTACCACGGTCGACCCACATGATTTAACCGAGTTGGAAACGCTGCTGAAGGAAGAACTCAACGCCCCCGAGCCGTCGGTCGTCATTGTCAAGCGTCCGTGCGTGTTGCTGCCGCAGGTCTCCCGCGACGGGACGTACGAAATTGATTCTGATCTTTGTACCAGCTGCAAGGCTTGTATGCGTATCGGCTGCCCGGCCATTCGCGTCAATGGCGGCGTCGTTGAGATCGATCCCTCGCTGTGTGTCGGCTGCGGGCTGTGTCCCAAGTTGTGCCGGTTCGGCGCCATCTCTCCGGTTGGCCAAGCGGCCGCAAAGGGCGCGCCTGTGAAGGAGGATGTGTGATATGGTAAACATTCTCATCGCCGGCGTGGGCGGACAGGGTTCGCTGCTGGCCAGTCGTATTCTGGGTTCGGTTTTTCTCGCACAGGGGCTCGACGTCAAGGTCAGCGAAGTGCACGGCATGAGCCAGCGCGGCGGCAGTGTGGTCACCTATGTGCGCGCCGGCGAGTCGGTCGCCTCTCCGCTCGTCTCTGAGGGCGAAGCCGACCTGCTCATCGCGCTGGAATCGCTGGAGGCGCTCCGCTGGATGCCCTATATGAAGCCGGGCGGCAGCGTCGTAATGAGTACACAAAACATTTGGCCAATGCCCGTCATCACGGGCAAGGTCTCCTATCCTGAGGATATAGAGGCAACGCTGCGCGGCGCCGGACTGACCGTTCTGGCGTTTGACGCGCTTTCACTAGCTTGTCAGGCCGGAACGGAAAAAGCGAGCAACGTCGCGTTGTTGGGCGCCGCCTCGACCGTCATGGACGTGCCCGCCGAACTCTGGCTGGACGCCCTTACCACACAGATCAAGCCTAAATTCTTAGATGTAAATCTGCTGGCCTTCCAACTCGGTGCGGAGGCCGCAAAGGGAGGTTAACTCTTGTACTGGAACACTGAAATTGAAACCGCCGGGCGCGACCAGCTCTCGGCGATACAGAGTGAACGGCTCAAACAGGCCGTCACACGCGCCTACAGCAACGTGCCCGCCTATCGGGCCAAAATGGAAGCTACGGGGATGACCCCGGACGACATTCACACCATTGAGGACATTGTCAAGTTGCCCACCACGCTGAAAACCGATCTTCGAGACAATTATCCGTTCGGCATGTTTGCCACGCCGATGAGCGACGTTATCCGCATCCACGCCTCTTCGGGCACGACCGGTAAAAAGACCGTGGTTGGCTACACGCGGCGTGACATTGACATCTGGAACGAGTGCATGGCGCGCTGTCTCACCATGACCGGCGTAACCCGTAACGATGTTATGCACGTCTCCTACGGCTACGGCCTGTTCACCGGCGGTCTGGGCGGCCATTACGGCGGCGAGACCATCGGCTGCGCCACCATCCCGGTCAGCTCGGGCAACACGGCGCAGCAGCTGCAGATCATGCAGGATTTTGGCTCGACCGTGCTGCTGTGCACCCCGTCCTACGCCATGTATCTGGGCGACGCGGTTCGTGAGGCCGGGCTGCAGGACAAAATCAAACTGCGCATCGGCGTGTTCGGCGCCGAGCCGTGGACTGAGA
>JAVBPF010000055.1:0-9153 GCA_031549735.1 Oscillospiraceae bacterium | reverse complement strand
TTCATCCGGGAATATGCTCTGAACGATAAGGCAGGGCTTCCCGTCCGTATCGTCGATTCTGGCCACCTGCGAACCGATAACCACCGCCGGGTGGGCGAATTTTTTAGACAATTTCCCGGTAGGGGTTTCGAAGACGTAAATACCGGCGCCGGGGCCGTCCGGAAGGGAAATACATAGATCCGGGAAAGAATATGGAACTGATGAAGTTGGATTGACTTCCGGTCTGGACGGACTCTCCAGCCACCTGAAATCGTTCGGATCAGGGGGGGTGCTCCCGTGGAGGAGGCTATCTATGATCAGTCCGCACCGATAGCGTCGATCTCCAGATGAAGATGTTTGCAGGATGATTTGATAGTATTCGCCCTCTTCGACGATCTCTTCAGTTGTCCGCTTGACCGGAGACGCCGCGACCGGAACGCTTGGAGAGGGTTCGCTCAGCGCCATGGCCTCCAACGGTTCGTTCCCCGCCGGCAGAATCCACAGGGTAAACACAAGCGCAAACAATGCACACAGTCCCGCCGCGGCAGCCAATCGTCTTTTCATCCCTCGCACACCCCAGAACCCTATCTTTGCCCCATCCTATCGCAACGCTACCCCCGATTCAATAACAAACCTGTAACAATCCGGAAACAAACAGATGACAAAGTTCGGGGAAGTATGCGGGCGTGACCGGACGGCCTGTCACATATAGTATAGGACAGGGAGGGGTCGTCATGGTCATCAGGCTCAACCGCAGCGTATTGCTGGGCATCTTGGTTCTTGTCATGGCCGCGCTGGTCATCGTGCCCGGGCTGGCGTCGGCAGGGGCGCAGGAGACTGTTTTTCTGGGTGGAACGCTTGAGGATGCGCGTCACGGCGAGGCCGGGGACGGGGCTCTCAAGGCCGACGCCGTGCAGGAGCAGAGCACCACCGAGCGGTTTCAGCGGCCGTCCCAAAAAGAGCCGCTGCCCAACCCGTATTCGTACAATCAATTTGAGGACAATTCACATCCGCCGGTCATGAAGACGCCGGAGGATCCGGTGCTCGCCTACTACGGCCTGCTGGAGGAGGCGGCCAACATGCTGGGCTATTCGGGCGGCTGCGGCAGCATCGGCCTGGGCACCGGCCCCTATCCGTACGCCTATACCCTGCTCACGCCGCAAGCGCAGGAGCGTATGAGCGAGCAGGAATTCGAGCAGTCGTTCCGGGGCGTGGGACACATCACATTGCTGCAGATGCACCCGCTACCGCCACCGGCCGGCGCGCCCGAGGAGGAGCGATATTATATGATCGAGATTGAGGTCATCACCGGGCCGCAAGCCAAAACCGACCGCGACTACATTGCGCAGAGCTACTTCGCCTATTATGACGGCGTGGCGACCGTCAGGCGGCAGGACGGCGCATGGGCGATTGAAAACATCGAATACTACACCGAGGATTTCCTCTGCGCGCCCTATCACGGCTGGCAATACGACGCCGAGGCGGTTGTCGGCATTGTCTATCAGGACAATATGCACCTGATCGACCGTATCACCGGGCAGGAGGTCGTCGATGGCGTCCGGCGCATCACGGCGGTGGGGCCGAGCGGCACCTACCGGTTTGATTTTGTGCGCCTAACCAACGGTTACGACACCCTGATCGGTGAGTATAGGCTGGAGAACGGTCAGTGGACGCCGGTACAATTGCTGACCGACGGCTGGCAAAATCTGAAGCTGACGCCGCAGAAGCCCGGCGGAACAAAACATTTGTAGTTTCGCCGGGCCGCTCTTTTTCGGTCATAGGGATGGGTGTCATCATCACGACTCGTAGATATTCGTTATACTTTGCTATCTGTCATATTGATGTGATTTTTTCCCCGACGGGGAAACGAAGGACGTGACTTTCTTCACGCCAAGATGTCAAGCCTCGAGCGCGCCGCGCGGTCGGCGAAATAAGTCTGACGCCTTCCGGAAATGCCGCCGGGTCTTGCGTGAGACGACCCGCCCTGTTTTCCGGGTGCGGCGTTGCCTTATTTCCCCTACGCGTCGACGAGGCTCTTCGATGAAAGTCACCAAAGAGGCGTTTGGGGGACGCGGGGGTTATTTTCCGCTCAAACAATCCCGCGCAAACGCTGTCATCCGGGCTTTGCCGGTTGTCACACAATCTCCGAACCGATGAGATCAAAGGTTTTCGGACAGCATAATCTCGATTCCAGTCCTACTCCCTAAATCAAGATACCTTATGCACAAGTGTTTCAAGATCTCGCTGTTGTTTTGCGCAAACCAATCTCTTCCGAACCAATATGACAAAAGACCGCGGCGGGAACGAGCCCACCGCGGTCTTGTTTTCCTATTGAGTTCCTATCCTACGACACGTTTTCATCCCGGGGCAGCAACGCAGTTTTTCCCTCAACACCTTGCTCGCGAATGAGGTGCCCGAGCAAGTCGTTCATGTCGTCGGTGGCGTGGTTGACGTCGTTCATCGCGTCCGAGATGACCCGGAGGTCGGTCTCCAGCGCGTTGGACTCGGTCTCCACCTTCTCCAGCGCCATGATGACCTCGGAGATGTTTTCGAGCATCCGCTCCTCGTCGGAGTTGGAGTCGTTGGCCGCGGCCGTCGACTGGTCGGCCAAATGCTTGACCTCGGTGGCCACCACGGCAAAGCCCTTGCCGTGTACGCCGGAACGCGCGGCCTCGATGGAGGCGTTCAGCGAGAGGATGTTGGTCTGGTTGGCAATCGAGATGATCTTGGACGAAGTGTTCTCAAAATTCTTGACCAGCGTCTGCATCAGCTCGATTTTGCCCTTCAGCAGACGGGCCGAATCCGAGATGCTGCCCAGATCATTGCCCATACCGGAAAGGCCGGAGGCGGCGGTGTTTCGGGTGTCTCGCATGTCATTGAGCCGGCCGGACATCTCCGACAGCCGCGTCATCAGACCGCGTACCGATTCCTCGCGTAACACGTTGGTCTGCTGAATTTCGTCCATCTGCTGCTGCACCATGCCGATGTTGTATTCGAGGCAGTTGGCCGGATGGTTGCGCTGATGGAAGATGGCCTTGGCCATCTTTTTGCAGTTGCCGTAGCCGCAGGCGTTGCAATTCTTGTGGCGCGACTCCTCGGTAAACTTGCCGAGGGTGGTAAACACCTTATCGTACTGCGCCGGAGAGGGTTCGCCCAGATCCTTCAGATCCTCGGCCGTGTAGCGGCGCATAAAGTCCTGCCATTTGTACTTGGCGTCGAATTTTTTCAGGAGCTTTTTGGCATCCGGTTTTTTGGCGTGTGTGGCCGAGCGCATCTGATGCGAGCGGTATTCGAGGTCGGTCAGCTCGATACAGTGTTCGGTGCCGGTGCCCATATTGCAGCCGAACTCGCAGGACAAGCAGTCCAGCACGGGCGGGACAGGCTTGTTCTTGACCAGACGGTCGCCGTATTCTTTCAGATAAGGATACACCAGATCGGGACCCTCCACCTGCTTGACCCACACGTCGGGCGCATACCAGTGTACATTTTCCTTCAGGCCGCCGGGCAGCGAATAGATGTCGCCCATCAGCTCGGGCTTCATCGCGAAGTCGATTTCCGGATAGCGCGAAAGCGCAATGTTATGGAGTGCCATGTACTCCTGAAGCTTGCGATATGTGACGTTATAGGTGATGAGGCCCTGACAGTTGGGGTCGTTGATCTCGGAAATTTTGGCCACACAGGGGGACAAAAACACCAGACGTTCGGGCGCTTTGATGTATTTCTTGACCAGAACGGCGGTGCACATCATCGGGCTGTGAATCGGAGACAAACGGTTCATTAGATTGTGCTGATACTTCTGCACAAAGTTGACGATGGCGGGACAGGGTTGGGCGACGACGGCCGGCAGTTTCTTGTCCTCAATGGCGCGCAGATAGGCCCAGGTGGTGATGTCGGCGCCGTAGGACACATCGTAAAACTCCTTGACGCCGGCGGCGCGCAGGTAGCCGAACAACCGCTTGTACTCGGGGATGTTATTCTTCAGCGCGGGCGCGGCGATGATCGAGATGCCCGCACCATCGGCCAGATCACGGAAGAACCGCTCGGTGTCGTCCACATAGGTGCGGGCACCGTGTTCGCAGGCTTCGAGACACCGGCCGCACATGATACAACGCTCTTCGTCGATGGCGCTCTTGCTCTGGCCGTCCGCCAAATAGGTGCTGTTGCAGTCGGGAACGGGGCAGCTGTGAATGCAGCGATTGCACCCCACACACTTTTCGACATCGGTCTGAATGACAGTCCTCATAGGTTCCTCCTCTTTCTCCGTGATGTAAAAAATAACAGCCAATGAAACATCCGGAAAAGCATGGTATATCTCACATATCGTGCATTAGGAGGACTCCTTTAGTGAAAAGAACGGAAAGTTCCAATATTTGTTCAATATGTCTGATAGGGAGCTGGAAATGAGAGGAAAGCTGGTTAATGCTCCCCTTTTCGGAGATCAGCGCCCCTGTGTTGCGTCCAGGTATGCCTGCCATGCTTCCCCAACAGCCCGCTGATGCTTTGCGCCAAAAATAAGGTTGCCGTTATGTGTCGCGCTGCCCTTGAAGTGAATGCAGACTTGCCCGTCCATCCCGTTGTCGGCGATCGTGCCGCTGGCGTGCGGCATACCGTTGATCGACCCGGCGATGGTGTGTCCGTTGATGGTCACCCAGACCGGACGGGGCGTCCAGTCCCAATGGTTTCCGTATGTACTGTACAGGATTTTGGTATCCTCGCGGGTCAGCGGCTCAACGTCGGCGTGATTCCCGTTGCCGAAGCTCTGCACATAATAAACGGCGCCGGTGCGGACATCATAGACCCGGGCGGGCTTAAATTCGGTAAAAATCCTGGACACTTTCGGCCAGGACAGCAGTTCGACCAGCGGGAGTTTGATATCGGAAGCGGCCGCGTCGGTGGCCTCCGGGTCGGGAACGGAGGAAACCTCCGAGAGATGGACACGAACCAGCTCATGATGTTCGCCGGGCAGAGGCGCTTTGGCCGCATCCGGCGTTTCGTCCCGCCCCGGCAAGGGAGAGGACTCGGCTCTCGCCAGGCCAACCGGGACTGTTGCTTTCAGGCCGTTGGCCGGCGATTCCCCGGACGGGGCGGCCAGCGCGATGGGAAAAATCGCCAGGATCAACAGGACAAGGAGCGGCGGAATCAGACAGCGGGTGGGGCGGACGCGCATGGGCGAACCTCCTTTTGACGGCAGATGTCGTATTCTATTTTACGTCAAAAAGTTACCAAAGTCAATAAAATTGGCATAAATTCACCAAATAACTAGACAAATTGTCCGATCCCACAAAGAACAGGGGCGCTTGATCCGTCAAATTGTCAGATCGAACGAAACAGGTTGCGGAGGCCTATTGTCTATGCGTCCTCATGCTCTTGCACAAACACACGCAATCCATTGCCCATCAGTGTTTGACGAATTATTTCTTCTGTGATATAGTACATTTTGTTTTGTAAGCAAGACAAATATAAGATGCCAAATCAACCAAACGGCATAGAAACGGGAGGAAACCTATGAAAAAAATCGCATTTACCGAAACGGTGCTTCGCGACGCGGGGCAGTCGCTCATCGCCACCCGCCTGCCGTATGAGAAGTTCGAGCCGATTCTGGAGACGCTGGACAAGGCCGGATATTACTCGCTGGAGTGCTGGGGCGGAGCCACCTTCGACACCTGTCTGCGCTATCTGAACGAGGATCCGTGGGAACGCCTGCGCAACATCAAAAAAAGAGCCCCCAAAACGAAGCTGCAAATGCTGCTGCGCGGCCAAAACCTATTGGGCTACAAGCACTACCCGGACGATGTGGTGCGCGATTTTGTGGCCAAGTCGCTGGCCAACGGCATCGACGTGATCCGCATTTTCGACGCGCTCAACGATCTGCGCAATCTCGAGGCCAGCGTGTCCGAGACGGTCAAGCGCGGCGGCATCGCCCAGGTGGCCATCTCCTATACGACCAGCCCGGTGCACACGCTGGAGTCCAACCTCAAGCTGGCCCGTGACATCGAGGCGCTGGGCGCCACGTCGCTGTGCATCAAGGATATGGCCGGCGTCATGAGTCCGCAGGAGTGCTTCGATCTGGTCTCGGGCATCAAAAAGAAATCCAAGCTTTCTGTGCATGTCCACACCCATTCGACGACCGGTCTGGCCTTTATGACTTATTTGAAAGCGGCCGAGGCCGGCGCCGACGTCATTGACACCGCCCTTTCCAGCTTCTCGGGCGGCACCTCTCAGCCCGCCACCGAGACGCTTCAATACGCGCTTGCCCAGATGGGCTTTGAAACCGGGCTCAATCCGAAGGTGCTCAAAGAGGCCAACGACTTCTTCAAGCCGATCCGCGACGAATACGTCCAATCGGGTCTGATGGACGCGCTGGTCATGGGCACCGACACCGATGCGCTGTCCTATCAGATCCCGGGCGGCATGCTGTCCAACCTCGTCTCCCAGCTCAAGGCGCAAAACGCGCTTGACCGGTTCAACGAGGTTCTGGAGGAGACGCCGCGCGTACGCAAGGATTTGGGCTATCCGCCGCTGGTCACGCCGATGAGCCAGATGGTGGGTGTGCAGGCCGTGTCCAACGTGCTGGCCGGCGAGCGGTACAAGAACGTGTCCAAGGAAGTGCGCTCCTACCTGCGCGGCGAATACGGCGCCGCGCCCGCGCCGGTCGATCCGGCCGTCATGCAAAAGGTCATGGGCGACGAAAAGCCCTATACCGGCCGATTCGCCGACACGCTGTCTCCGGGGCTGGCCGCCGGCAAGAAGGAAGCCGAGGCACTGGGCGCGCGCTGTCCCGAGGACGTGCTGTCCTATATCGTGTTTCCTCAGGTGGCGGAGAAGTTCTTCGCAGCGCGCCAAAAACGCGAGGAAAACCGCGTGAAGTATTCGATCAAAAAGCTGTAAGGAGGGGGGCAAAATATGTTTGGCGTCGTGTCAAAAAGCATGGATCTGGGCGAAACGCTGCTGCTCGCTCTGTTGGGCATGGGCATCGTATTCTTTGGCCTGATTCTCATCATGGTCATGATCCGCATTGTCGCGCCCATCGTGGACAATGTGATCCTCAAACGCAAACAGCCTGTCCCCGTCGAAAGTGCCGCGCCGGTCGCCGCGTCCGAACGCGTCCCCTATGACGGCAGTTTGGGCGAGCTTTCGCTCCATTCGGTAGACGACAAAACCGCCGCAATGATTATGGCAATTCTGGCCGACGAGCTCAAAACCCCGCTCAATGAGCTTCGCTTTATTTCCATACGGGAGGTCAACGCATCATGAAATATCAGGTGACACTCAACGGCAAAGTCTATGAGGTCGAAGTGGAAAAAGGCGAGGCTCAACTCGTCGACGTACAGGAGTTGGCCGCCATGACGCCGAGCGCGCCTGCAGCCGCTGTGGTGGCCGGCGCTACCGTGGCCGCTCCGTCGGCAACCCCTGCCGCCGCCGTGTCGGTTTCGGGCGGCGAGCCGGTGCTCGCGCCCATGCCGGGCAATGTTCTGTCCATCAAGGTCAAGGCCGGGGATACGGTCAAAAAGGGTGATCTTCTGTTGCTGCTCGAGGCCATGAAGATGGAGAACGAAATCTTCGCGCCGCGCGACGCCAAAATCGTTCAGGTCGTCGCCGCGCCCGGCCAGACCGTCGACACGGGTGCGCCGCTCGTCGTTTTGGGTTAAGGGGGACGCTTCGATGAATGTAGGCGAAATCCTGAAAAACCTCTGGGAGACCTCCGGCTTTGCCAATCTCTTTCTGCATTGGGAAACGCCGGTGATGATTGTGTTGGCCTGTGTACTGCTGTATCTGGCCATTGTCAAGCAGTTTGAGCCGCTGCTGTTGGTGGGCATCGCCTTCGGTATGCTGCTGACCAATCTGCCGCTGGGTGATTTGATGCACATGGAGCTGTTCCAGGGCTCGGCCCCAATCGATTACGGCTCCGTGCTGCAGAAGGGCGGTCTGCTCGATATCCTCTATATCGGCGTCAAGACCGGCATCTATCCCTGTCTGATCTTCCTGGGCATCGGCGCGATGACCGACTTCGGCCCGCTGCTGTCCCGCCCGTCGTCGCTGCTGCTGGGCGCAGCGGCGCAGCTGGGCATTTACGCGGCGTTTGGCTTGGCCATCCTGTGCGGCTTTTTGTCCAATGTGGCCGCCTCGATCGGCATCATCGGCGGCGCCGATGGTCCCACCGCCATTTTTCTCACTTCAAGGCTGGCGCCGGAGTATCTCGGCCCCATCGCCGTGGCCGCGTATTCCTATATGGCGCTTATCCCGCTCATCCAGCCGCCCATCATGAAGGCGCTGACCACCCAAAAAGAGCGCGAAGTGGTGATGACGCAGGCCCGAACGGTATCCAAGACCGAAAAGATCATTTTCCCGATCATGGTCACCATTTTTACCGTGCTGCTGCTGCCGTCGGTCGCGCCGTTGCTGGGTATGCTGATGCTGGGCAACCTGTTCCGCGAGTGCGGCGTGGTCGAGCGCCTTTCCGACACGGCGCAGAACGCGCTGATCAACATTGTCACCATTTTCTTAGGGATCACCGTGGGCGCCACCAGCGTAGGCTATATCGCGGGCGACAACGGCCAGAACATCGGGTTCCTGAGCATCGAAACTCTGCTCATCATCGGACTGGGTCTGTTGGCCTTCTGCTTCTCCACCGCCGGCGGCGTGCTGTTCGGCAAGCTCATGTATAAGCTGTCGGGCGGAAAGATCAATCCGCTCATCGGTTCTGCCGGTGTTTCGGCGGTGCCGATGGCCGCCCGCGTTTCACAAAAGGTGGGCGCCAAATACAATCCCAACAACTACCTGCTGATGCACGCCATGGGCCCCAACGTGGCCGGCGTCATCGGTTCGGCTCTGGCCGCTGGGTTCATGCTGGCCGTTTTTGGGTAAGGCATGAAGGGGGCAGACCCCCCTCATGAGTCCCCCAAAGATGAAGTTTTTTCGGCGAAGTGAATCCGCCAAAAAAACATTGGATTGTCCCTGCCGGGAGCTCAAGAACCGCGACGCGCAAGGAAACCAGCACTTTTGCTGAATGGCAAACGGCGACCGTGGCGTGATTGAAGTGAACCCCAAAAGTTAGACAAATATTTCATTAGGCGACCTGAAGGGCTTGTTGTCTGTGCAATGCAGGCGGCAAGCCCTTTAGCTTTTCCTTTCTGCGGTGGTTGTTGTAGTAATCCATGTAATCAATTAGCTCGG
>JAVBPF010000116.1:0-9351 GCA_031549735.1 Oscillospiraceae bacterium | reverse complement strand
CCTGAGTCACTGAAAGTAGAAGTTTTGCGGCTTCAGCTGCACGCGCTGGATCAGTTGCGCGCCGCGCTGAATGAAACCCAAATCCGGCAGACCCGTCAGCAGATCGAGACTGAGCTCAACGAGGCGACCACCTTTGTGCAGCTGAGCCGCCGCTTTTTCGATCAGCTTTCGTCGATGACGTTGGAGCTCCGCGACCTCAAGCGCAACAAGGGTACGACGGTGATGGAGCGCTGTCTGGACTACCTCCGGCAGAATTTCAGCGAGTCGCTCTCGGCCGAAGCGCTGGCCGCGCGGTTCCATTTCAACTATTCCTACTTTTGTCATCTGTTCAAGCAGGTGACCGGGTCGACCTTCAGTCAGTACATCATGCAGCTGCGTATCGAAAAGGCGCAGTCGCTGCTTCGCGGGAGTTCGCTGCGTGTCTATGAGGTGTCGCAGCGGTGCGGCTTCCGGGACGACAAATATTTTTGCCGGTCCTTCAAAAAGGCGACCGGAGCGACGCCGGATGAATACCGGCGGATGCAGGCGCAGGGTTGAAAACACCGGGCGATGAAAAACGAAGTTTTTCATCGCCCGGTTACTTTTATGGCTATTCTTCGATCCACCCGCGCGCATGTTCAATCCAGTGATCCACCGCCTGCTGCTGCGGCTCACCGGGCGCGTAGATCAGCGCGGCGTATTCCTCGGCCAGCCGTTTGACCGGTGGGTTGCATGTCCAAAGCGCGCGTGTGTTTTCGGCGCTTGTCTTGCCCCACGTGTCGACGCGCTCACCGAAGGCAATGGGCGTTTCGCCGGCGAGCTTGGGTGTCACCCCTTTGCGCGCCAGGGCGGCGCCCAGACGGACAAAGGCCGCGTTGGCCTTTTGACGCGGCGTGGGCGCGGCGGCGGACGGACGGCGTCTGCGCAGGAGCCGCCAGACCAAGAATCCCGCCGCGAGCAACAGCAGCAGTCCGGCGACCGGCCAGATCCAATCGACGGAAACGCTGTCGGGCGGGGCGGACGGCCGGGCCGACGGCGCGACACTGGGCAGGGCGCTGGGAGAAGGAGAAGGACTCGGCGGAGAGACGGCGGCAGCGGCGTCCATGGCGGTGGCCACCGGGGCGGTCGGGTCAAAGGTCACCCAGCCGAAGCCGTCGAAGTAGACCTCGACCCAGGCGTGGGCGTTGTCGCCGGTGGCGATATAGATGCCGCTGTTGGCTGTGGGCGCGGGCGCGAAGCCCTCCACATACCGCGCCGGCAGGCCGAGGGAACGCGTCATCACGACCATGGCCGTGGCGAAGTAGGTGCAGTAGCCCCGCTTTTGTTCGAACAGGAACTGATCGACAAAGTCGCGGTTCCGGTCGGGCGCGGGCATGTCGAGGTCGTAGGTGAAGTTTGTGCGCAGGTACTGGCAAATGGCGTCGGCACGGTCGTAATCGGAGACGACGCCGCTGGTGATGTCCCGCGCCAGATCGAGCACACGGTCGGGTACGGTATCGGGCAGGGCGGTGAACTCATTGTAGGCGGTATCGGAGGCCTCGGCGAGGTAAGCGAGTTGGGGGGAATACAGGAGGGCGAGGGAGCTGTAACTGGGCACGTCGAGCCCTAAGGAGCTCGAAATGTAACTATCCAACCGGCGTCCAGCTGTCCCTCCGTTTGTCAACAGTTCGACGGACAGACCGCGGTGGCTCATGCGGTAGAGGCTGGCTTTCTGGACGTCGGTCAGATCGAGATTGGCGGTTTCCATCTCATAGGTGAAGTCCTGCCCGACCGCGCCCGACAGGGCCATGTCGCCCGCCGGGTTGACGGTCAGCGTGTCGGTCCAGACGTCGAACGGCTCGGGAAAGCCGACGCGCCACGTGCCGTCGCCGAGAAAGATCGTTTTGGTGCGCAGCGCCTGGAAGGTGACGGTCTGCTTGCTGTTTTGAACCACGCCCAACAGTGGTAAGGTCTGACCGTCCAGCGTGATGATTGGCGGGTCTGCGGCGGCAGATCCATCGGACGAACCTCCCCCCGGCGGGACTGTGGAGTATTTGACTATTCCGTCGGGCGCAATGGATATGCCTCCGCTCGGGGGGGCGAGCCAGGGCAGGGGGTTTTCCCGGGCGGACACCACGCCCAGGCCCATACGGAAGGAAGCTCGCTCAATCAGCGTTTTCCAGGGATCG
Source organism: Oscillospiraceae bacterium (assembly GCA_031549735.1). Taxonomy (GTDB): domain Bacteria; phylum Bacillota; class Clostridia; order Oscillospirales; family UBA929; genus JAVBPF01. Next base: position 7,204 of record JAVBPF010000116.1, on the reverse strand, counting down.
TCGGGCATATTGGGGGCATACATCAGTTTGAAGTAGGATTCCGAAGAGGCGGTGTCAAGCACAAAACGGGGCGCGTCCAACGCACTGGTGTAGAGTTCATGCGGGTAGGTGAAGTCCTCCCAGCTGTGGCCGGTATAGTCGCCGTAGGCGCGTCCGCGCAGATAGGTGTTGCGGTCGGTCTCCACCATCAGCATGATGCTGGGGTTTTTTCGGCGCGGGCCGCCCAATTCCCCTCCACTCGGCTCGCCGCCGGTGGCGGACAACCCGGCGAAGTTGAACAGGTCGGTATGGCCCCAATCGGGCTGCACGCCGGGGAACAGGTCGCCGATCTCTTCGGCCAGCGGCTTGTATTCCCCCTCAGCCGGCAGAGCAAGGGTCAGCGCGACGGCCGCCAGGCACATCGGCAGCACCGACAGGACGAAGCGTCCGGTCGGGACACGCCGGTCGGCTTGGCGCCGCAAGAAGCGGTACCGTAAGATGTACAGCGCCGTCGACAGCAAGAACAGCGAAAAGGCGGCCACGTTCGGCGCATCCTCACGCAGAAATCCCAGCAAAAAGATCGCCGAGCCGAATACAAGCGGAATGATGGGGGTTACCTGGGTGACCACAAAGCAGGTCGTGACGAATCCGGCCACCAGACACAACAGCGCGGCGGTCGCCGTCAGAAAGCCGCCCGGCGCGGCGACGTTGTCGTTCGCGGATCGGCTCACCCAGGACACAAAGGACACAAACACACCGTCGCGGTTGCTCCAGAAGGGCTGCCCCAGCAACGCCTGAAGCGCCAGCACAACCAAGGCCAGCAGCAGCACTCCAACCAGAACATACGCGGCGCGGGGGCGGGTGAACACGGCGGCCCACATCAGCGAAAACAGCACCGCGAACAGGCCGATTTCCAGCGGTGAGAACGAATATTGAAACATGTCGGTCAACGCCAGCACAAGCGAGCACGCCATGAACGCCGCCAAAAGGCTTTCACTGATCAGCCCGGAGCGCTTGTCGTTGGGCGCGGCGGAGTTTTCGCTTATGGAGAGTCTCGTCGGCGGAGGGGTAGAGGGCGCCGGCGGGGAGGCTTCAGAGCGTTCTGGAGCGTTCACGCGCGCACCTCCTCTTCGGAGGATGTCTCGGCGCACAGCGCGTCGGTCAGCTCGTCGTCGGGGCCGATCACACGGATGTACACCGGCTCGTGGTCGTATGGGACGGGCGTATTTTCAGGCTCGGGCCGTTGGACGGCGGCCGGGAAGACGACGGCCTTTTTGTCCTTTTCCATGGGGCGTTCGATCTCGAGTTCGGTCCCGACTGGGCGGGGCTGTACCTCTACCATAGAGACCGGCCGTTTGGATTCGGCCAGCTTGTACAGGACCTCGTCGCTTTCGGACGAGCGCTGCGCCGTGATCCAGGTCAGCGAGGCAAAGCGTGTCCACAGCGCATATTCCGCGCCCAGCAGGGTGGTCAGCGGCTGGTCGGCGTCAAAGGCCAGCGCGGCCAGCACGTCCATCTGACGGTAAAGCGCCTGTGTTGTGGCGAACGACAGCTGTGCCGGCCCGTCGGGGGTCATGTAGACCAGCCGCGCCGCGAGGCCGCGTAGCAGCGAATGGTGTATCAGCGCGACGGTGGCCTCGACCATCCGATCGGAGGTCTCCAGCGCATGGCCTTTGTCGTCGCAGGGCGGGCGGGTGTCCAGCGCAAACAGACGCTCCTGGGACTCCTCGTTTTCATAGAGCTTGGTGATCCATTGGTTTTTTCGGGCTGAAAGCTTCCAGTGAACGCGGTTGAGCGCGTCGCCGTATTGATAGGCGCGCAGGTCTTTCACCTCGGTGCGATCCTCCCACGGGCCGCGCGTGTTCTGTTCCTGCTGCGAAAATCCGATGTCGGGCAGAAAGCTGCTGTCCAGCCGGAGCACACGCGGATAGACCGTCACCGACAGGCCCTCCCGCTCCCTCCGACAGAGGCCGCGCAGCCCAAGCGGATCAGACAGGCGCAGGGTATCCAGACCGATATGGTACACGCCCCGATACCGAAAACGCAGCCCGATGTGCAGCGTCCGCTTCGCGCCGGCCGACAACGACATCATGCTCTCGGCCGAGCGTTGCTGATACCCGTCGAAGTCGCGCACACGGATATAGACCTTCGGCGCGTGCAGTTGGCGGGCGCGGTTGGTGAGTGTGAGCGTATACAGACACGCCTCGCCCTTGTCGAGGGTGTCCCGGTCGAGGCTCTGGTCACTCGAGACCTTTCGGCCGAGCATCCATAGGTAAGCCTGTGAAAACAGCGGCCAAGCGCCCCAAAAAAGCAGCATCCGGTAGGCCAGCACCCCGCCAAAAAACAACGCCCAAACCAAGCCGACGCCAAACAAGATGGCATAGGCGGTTCGGGCGTTTACGCTTTTTTCCTGTTTTGTTTTTCGCATCTCGTTATTCCGGTACGGCGACCGACGTTAGCACCTCGGCGACGACCTGCTCCTGTGTGACACCCTTCATCTGCGCCTGTCCCTTCAGCAAAATGCGGTGGGGCAGGACGAAGGGCGCCATGCGCTGGATGTCGTCGGGCAGGACAAAGGTGCGATTTTGATAAAAGGCGCTGGCCTGTGCCGCGCGATAGAGGGCCAGACTGCCGCGGGGGCTGGCGCCCAGACGGACGGACGGATGGGCGCGTGTGGCCGCGATGAGCGCCACGATGTAGGCCGCCAGCTCCTCCCGGATGAACAGTTCGCTGGTCATCTGCTGCAGCTCCAGCACGTCCTGCACATGGCAGACCGAGCCGAGCGTGTCGATCGGATCCTCGGTTTTGCGCTGTGCCAGCATGCTGACCTCTTCATGGGGTGACGGGTAGCCCATCGACAGGCGCATGAAAAAGCGGTCCATCTGCGCTTCGGGCAGAGGATAAGTGCCGACGTACTCGATGGGGTTTTGCGTCGCCATGACCATAAAGGGCGGGCCGATGACGCGCGTCACGCCGTCAACCGAGACCTGTCCCTCCTCCATGGCCTCCAGAAGGGCGGCTTGCGTCTTTGGCGACGTACGGTTGATCTCGTCGGCCAGCACGAAATTCGACAACACCAGACCGGGGCGGTACTCAAACTGCCCGGAATGCGGGTTGGGCAGCGAGAAGCCGGTGATGTCGGAGGGCAGGATGTCGGGCGTGAACTGGATGCGCTTGAAGGTGGCGTCGACCGAGCGCGCCAGCGCCGAAACCAGTGTCGTTTTGCCCACGCCGGGTACGTCCTCGATCAGAACATGACCCCGGCAGAGCAACGCGATGAGCAGACTCTCGACCGCCTCGCGCTTGCCTACAATGACCTTTTCAATGTTGGCGACAATGGCTTTCATCATCGCTTGAGGTGTTTGTGTCATAAGTGTGTCTCCGTATGGTGAAGTTTTGGGGGGATTTCAAAAGAACAAGAGCCATGAGACAACCGAGCCGGCCAACGATACGATGCCCAATACGGCGAACATGCGCTGGCGTTTCTGTACTTTCTTTTTGCCGCGGCGGGTGGACAGGATCAGTCCGGCAACGCACAGGACAAGCGCCGCGTTGAGCAGGTAACTGGCGATGCGCAAGACCCCTTCGGACCAAAAACGTCTGTATTGCCCAGACGCCAACACCTCGGAAAAAAAGTTGTTGTTTTCTGGACGGGCATAGGCCACCAACAGCCAAAAGCCGATGAGAAGAAGCCAGGTAAACGCGGTCAGCGCGGTTAAAGTGGTCATCAGCCAGTCGCGGGGCGGGGGCGGGGGGATTTTGATCTCATGGGGATCGACAATCGGCCAGTGCAGCCGTTCGTCTTCGCGGCGCGGCCTTTGGGCCATGGTGTCGACCTCCTTTTTCATAGAAAAGGGGGATCCAATCCCCCTTTTGAGGCCCCGGTTCCGCGCCCGTTACGCGGGTTAAGGGCTTTTTCCCGAAATGAATACGGGAAAAAGGATGCATCAGGGAAATGATGCTCCTCTTGCATTGCTCACGGGCAGCGCGGCAGTATTTTGTACATTTCTTCCATTTTATCCGGTTCGACCGGAATGTAACCATTGTACAGGCTTTTGGTGTCGCGGACAAGTCCGATGTACTGCGCGATCTCCTCGGGCGTCAACGGCTCGGACAGCCCCGACCAGGTCTCGATAAACCGGGCCAGGCCGGTGGCGGTGGTCTGCAGCGTGTTGAGCACCATTTCGGTGCGCTCGGGGCGGACGGTCTGTGTCATGCGGATATGCGCGGGCAGGAACAGCGCCGTGGCCGCGCCGTGGTATATCCCTTTGAACAGCGACAGGCTGTAGCCCATCGGGTGAGGCATGCCGGTGCCGACCAGCGCGATGACTAAGCCCCCCATGGCCGCGCCCTCCAGCGTTTGCTGGCGGCTGAACGCGTCGTCGCTGTCGCTTTCCAGCCGGGCAAGCCCACGCCAGATTTTGCGCATGGCGGCCAGCGCCAGCGCGTCGGTGAAGGGAGTGGCGCCGGGGCGCAGGTAGGCCTCGACGCAATGGCACAGCGCGTCGAGCGCGGTGGCGACGGCCACCTTCTGCGGCTGACTGCGCGTATATTTCTCGTCCAAAAAGGCCAAAAGGGGGTAATTCTGCCGCACCTTGAAGTTGCGCTTCTTTTGACCGTTCAGCGTCAAAACGGCGTGGTCGTTGACCTCGCTGCCGGTACCGGCCGTGGTGGGAATGGCGGCCAGCGGCAAGCTTTTCCGGTCGGGGGCGAAGTCAAACAGCGCCACCGGCTCGGTGCCCTCGGGCAGCACGGCATAGGCCGCGACGGCCTTGGCCGCGTCAAGCGGAGAGCCGCCGCCCACGCCGATCACGCCGTCGCACTGCTCGGCTCGGGCCAAGTCTCCGGCACGGCATACGGTTTCGAGCGAAGGGTTCTGCTCCACCTCGTCAAAGCAGATCCAGGCCATACCCAGTTCATCCAGCGCGGCGCACAGGTCGTCCAACGCGCCCGACTCCCGGCCGGACGTGGGGGAGGTGACAATAAACACGCGCTTTCCCAGCGCCGTGAGTTCGCTTTTGTGTTCATCCAGGCAGTCGGCGCCTGAAAACAGGCGCGTCGGGCCGAAAAAGTCCAGCAAGACCAGCCTCTCCTTTTGTCTTTAGGGTAACACCGCGCTGATTGTGCGGTGTTGCCTTAGGAACGATTTTGCCAAAAAACAATATGTGGGGGGACGCCAAATAAAATCTGCGGGTCGATGTGCGTATCGAACCCTACAAAGAGAAAGCGCTCTCTAATCTACCGAAGAGGCGTCCGGCTCGTCAAAGCGCCTGAGGTCGCTCTGGGCGAACACGCCGCCGGTCGGCAGGGTCAGGGTGTCGGTGAAGTCGGCCGAAAACCAGGGCGAAAGATCCGGGGCGTCCGGATTTTCAAGGAGGAAGATGTCGCTGGCCGGAGACGAGCCCTGGGCCAGCAGCACCAGCGTTTCGCCGGTTTGGGGGTTGAAGGCCGCGTCGACGATCATTACGCCGCCCGATTCGCGATTGAGATATAGGTCGCCCAGCTGGACGGTGGCGACCTCCTGCGTCTCCAGCGTCAGGGAGGAGGCATTGGCATAGTTGAACAGTGTCTCAAGGTATTTGGTGAACGTCTCATAGTCGTTGGCGGCGGTGGCGCTCTGCTCCCAGGTGACGTCGTTGCCACTCACGCTGATCCGGTTGCCCTCGGCATATTTGGCAAACGGGAACATAAAGCCGGACAGGAAACGGTAGGTGATCCGGCTATACTGCTGCTGCTTGTATAGATATTCGGCGCGCAGACGGATGAGCGCGTCGGTGCCCTGCTGGATGTTGTTTGAACCCAGCGTCAGGTCGAACACGGCCGCCGCGGGCGCGTCGGAAAGCTCGGCGCCGTCGTATTGCCGCACGGCTGTGCCGTCGGGCTTGAGCGATATGCTTTGCAGGAAAGCGCCGAAGCTGTTCTCCTCCGGAACGACGCGAATGTATCCGGCAGGCGGTTGAAAACGCGTAAACAAGTTGTCTCCGTCCGGGTGGAGGATATCGACCGGCTCCACGCTTTCCTGTGCGTCGGGCGCTTCCGGCGACGGCGGCACCGTCACGCCGGGCGACGGCTTGTTACAGGCGGACAAAAGCAAGCAGAACGACACACAGCCGCACAGCACCATTTTTTTCATTGATTTCCCCTCTTTGCGGCAGATCACAATACTCTTATGTTTACCCGGGTCGTCCCTATTCTATCGCGAGTGGGGCCTATGGGCAAGCCCAAAATGACAAATTTCATAAAATCTGGTCGGAGAAGAGGTCGGAAAACAGGCCGGCCAGGTTCCGGACGGAGATGACCCTCGCGGCTGCCTTACCAGCGCTCCAGCTCATCAATCGACTCCTGCGTATACAGCTCCCGGTACCGGCCGCGCCGAGCCAGCAACTCGTCGTGCGTACCGCGCTCGATGATCTGCCCGTCGTCGACCACCAGAATGATGTCGGCTTCCCGGACGGTGCTCAGCCGGTGCGCCACCACAAACGAGGTGCGCCCGTTCAACAGAGCGCGCGTGGCGTTGTGGATGAGCGCCTCGGTTTCGGTGTCGACGCTGGACGTGGCCTCGTCGAGCACAAACAGTTTGGGGTCGCTCAATACGGCGCGCGCGAACGAGATGAGCTGCTTTTCGCCGGTGCTCAGCCGGTCGCCGCCCTCGCCGACCTGCGTGCTCATGCCGTCGGGCAGGCGTTCGATCACCTTGTCGGCCGACACCAGACGCGCCGCCCGCCACAGCTCCTCCTCGGTGGCGTCCAGACGTCCGTACCGGATGTTGTCGGCCACGGTGCCCGAGAACAGATGGGGATTTTGCAGCACATAGCCGATCTGCCGGTGCAGCCAAAGCTGGCTGCGTTCCCGGAGGTCACGCCCGTCGAGCATCACACGGCCCTCGGACGGCTCATAAAAACGGCAGACCAGGTTGACCAGCGTCGACTTGCCCGCACCGGTCTCGCCGACCAGCGCTACAAAGGTACCGGCCGGGATGTGCAGCGAAAAATGTGTCAGCACATCGCCGCCGCCGTCGGGGTAGCGGAAGGTGACGTCGTCGAAGTCGACCGAACCCTCGATGGACTCCCAATTTTCCGTTTTCGGATGGATCATGTCGCCGTAGACGGCCTCGACCTCGGGGCTGTCCGTGATGCCGGGCTGCTCGTCCAGCATGGCGGTAATGCGCTCGATGTTGACCTGTGTCGATGTGATGTCGGCCAGCACGCGCGCGATGGAGCTGATC
>JAVBPF010000064.1:0-10488 GCA_031549735.1 Oscillospiraceae bacterium | reverse complement strand
ACGAGTCGATGCGCGCGCGCATCGAGCGGTTTGTCCGCAAGCTGGTCAATGCCGGACAGCAGGTCTACATCGTCTGTCCGCTGGTCGAGGAAAACGATGACCGGCAGGGGCTGCGCTCGGTCAAGGAGTATGCCGAGCGCCTGAGCAAGACGGTTTTTCCCGATCTGCGCGTCGGTTTGATTCACGGGCGACTGAAAGCCACCGACAAGGAAAAGGTCATGCGCGCTTTTGCGGGGCGCGAGCTGGATATTCTGGTGGCCACAACGGTCATTGAGGTCGGCGTCGATGTGGAAAACGCCACGCTGATGGTGGTGGAAAATGCCGAGCGCTACGGCCTGTCCCAGCTGCACCAATTGCGCGGGCGCGTCGGGCGCGGGTCGCTCCGCTCCTACTGTGTTTTGTTCTCCGACTTTCAGGGCGAGACGGCGCAAAGACGGCTGAAAATCATGAGCGACACCGACGACGGATTTGAAATCGCCGAACGCGACCTCGAGCTGCGTGGCCCGGGCGACTTCTTTGGTCAGCGACAGCACGGTCTGCCGCCGCTCAAGATGGCCGACCTGAGCAACGACATGGAGCTCCTCTATCAGGCCACCGCCGAGGCCGGGCGGCTGCTCGAGGACGATCCGACTCTGGCGGCGCATTCGACGCTCAAAGCGCGGGTGGACGGCATGTTTGACGCCGCGGCGCAGATGTGAATCGAAGAGCCTCGTCGACGCGCAGGGGAAATAGGGCCGCGCCGCACCCGGAAAACAGGGCGGGTCGTCCCCCGCAAGACCCGGCGGCCTTTCCGGAAGGCGCTAGACTTATTTCACCGCCCGCGCGGCGCGCTCGAGGCTTGACATCGAAGAGCCGAGACGACACAACAAAGGGGAACACCCGTTTTCGGATGATCCCCTTTTGATTTCTGTTGAATACATCAATCTCCCAGCGTCAACGTCTGGGAGGCGATGTACATGGATTCCTGCAAGTCCTTTTTCATGTTCAGCGCTTCGTTGATGTCAAAGTCACACATCTCTCCGTTGACGATGGCGACGGCGCGGTTGGTCTTGCCCTCCAGCATGGCCTCAACGGCATACAGCCCCATGCGCGACGCCGTCACACGATCACGGGCGTGCGGTGAACCGCCTCGCTGGATGTGACCCAATATGGTGACACGCGGATCCATGCCGGTCTCCTCTTTGATGCGCAGCGCCACATCGGTGGCCCGACCGACGCCCTCGGCGACAATGATGATGAAGTGATTGCGTCCGTTGATCCTTCCGACGCGAATTTTTTCCACCACGTCCCGCTCGAAGTTCAGCTCTTTTTCGGGCACCAGCACGGCTGTGGCGCCCACGGCGATGGCCACATAGACAGCCAGATGTCCGGCGTGGCGACCCATCAGCTCCACCACCGAGCAACGCTCGTGCGACTGCATGGTGTCGCGCAGCTTGTCGATGCAATCGATGGCGGTGTTGCAGGCGGTATCGAACCCAATGGAATAGTGTGAGCAGGCCAGATCGTTGTCGATGGTAGCCGGAACGCCGATGGTGGAAATGCCGGCGGCGGCCAGATCCTTGGCGCCGCGCAGTGTGCCGTCGCCACCGATGGCCACGACGCCTTGAATACCCAAGTAGCGGCAGGTATCATGCGCCTTTTGCTGGCCTTCGGGCTTCATGAACTCCGGGCAGCGAGCCGTGTACAGGATGGTGCCGCCGCGACCGGTCAGACCGTTGACGCTCTCGGCGGTCAGCTCCGAAACATCGCCGTTGATGAGGCCGTTGTAGCCCCGGCGAATGCCCAGACACTGCACCCCATGATGGCAGGCTGTGCGCACCACGGCGCGGATAGCCGCGTTCATGCCGGGCGCGTCCCCGCCGCTGGTCAGTACACCGATGCGTTTGATGGGTGTTTCCATGAGGCAATTCCTCCTTGGCTTCACTCTGGGAACCTTACATAATCTCTGCACTGTCTATTCTATCTCCGTTCCCATCAAAACACAACGCCCAAACCATACACGATTCCACCAAAAAAGCGTCCGCACAACGGGCGCTTTTTGGAGCACTTCTTTTGTGATGCTATCTACTCAATGGTATTGAACATGGCCTCTAGCAGAACCGCGCCGCCTTCGGCCGCTTCAGGCGGATAGGGCGTTCGGCCTCAAAAGTCATATCATCGACCGTCGTCCTCAAATACCTGGTGGTGAGGTCGGGGGTGAACATGGGTTCCGGTATGGGATTGTCAGATGAAACCCAGTATATGTGCATGGAAATAATGCTCATCAGCGGCGATTCGGGAATGGATGCAACAACATCATACAAATCCGGCGCCAATCCGGATGACGTCAATGTAAAATCGGGGAGAACATAAAGAGAGTAGCCCAATTGGCTCTCCCGTAATGTGCCGACGAAAGTGTCCTCAAAGCCTTCCCGGTTGACAGTGAACTCCTTGTGCATCGGTCTTCCGCAAAGGGCGGAAGATGAGAGTTCAATCCCCCAATGGTAGCTTCCGCCGCCATACTCAAACGTGATCACGTACACCGGTGCGCCGCCGTCGCATTCATGCTCGACGCGCAGGTTATCAATTTCATCCATGCCGCTGCGCGTGGTTTTATCGCTTGCTTGTACCTTTTTTCTGCACGTTGTTGACCGTTCATAATTCGCTGTTGTTTTCGCGCAAACCGGTCTCTTGCGAATCAATATATCTGTCCGGCAGAGCATTCTTCTATTCCAGGCAGCCGCCCCATCTCACTGGACGGGGCGGCCACATTTCAGGCCTACTCCGGGACGATGTCGATCACCACAATCTCGGGCGGGTTGTACAGCCTGGGTACGAAAGTTGACTCACGCGCCAATCCCCGACTGACCAACAGCGTCACGTCGTTTTGCCGATAGAGCCCGCTTGTATATCGGGGCAGCAGACCCTGATTGGGTGCGAGCAGGCTCACCGAGCCAAATGGCATCCGCCACTGCCCGCCGTGCGCGTGACCGGACACGACCAAATCCCACGGGTACTGCGCGTACTGTGAAATCCGGTCGGGGCGGTGCGCCAGCAGGACGGTATAGGTACCCGTATCCGCGGCGGCGAAAGCTGTTTGAAGCTGCCTTTGAAAAAGCGCCTCTCCAATGTCCGGATCATCGACGCCGCAAAGGCTGACAGTCTGGCCGCGCACAGACAGCGTCTCGGACGAGCCACGCAGAAGTGTCACCCCATACCGGCGAAAGAGCGCCAAAACCTCCGCGGTATCGCGGCGGCGCCATTCATGGTTGCCGGTGACGGTATAGCAGGGAAAGACGCCGTCCAAACCGCGAAGCAACCGCTCGGTCATCTCAACCGGCCGCACATCATCGACAATATCCCCGGCCATCAGAACGGCATCCGGGTTTTCAGCCCGGATGGCCTCCAGTAGCTGTTCCTGGTTTTCCCCGTATCGGCAGCAGTGCAAGTCGGTCAGCAGCACCAGCCGGACAGGCGCTTTGAGCTTGTCTGTTTTCTGGGTATACCGGCTGACAGTCAGATTGTAATCCAATCCCAACACAAAGAACGCGGCCATGCCCAGCCCCGCGCAAAGCCAAAGAATGGCTCGGCGGTTCGACCGGGGCGCACCGTCCATGCGCTTATTCATTCAAAAGCTCCATCCGCGCCTTTTTCGTCAAGGAGGCCAGAATGAGTTCATAGGACATGTCGGCCATTTGGCGGAGAATATCGTCGGGGGTCTGCCCGTCTATGTACACAGAATTCCAGTGCTCTTTGTTCATATAGTATCCGGGCACAATGTCCGGGTACTGCTCGCGCAGCAACAGGCCGAACGCCGGCTCGCACTTGAGCGTGATGATATGCTTTCCCTTGTTGTCCTGTCCGACCATGCAAAACATTTTGTCCTTCAGCAAGTATCTCGTGGCATCCCATTCCACCTTGAAGTCGCGCACGGCGCCCTTTTTGGAAAGCAGGTATTCATCCAACCAATCATATTTCACAACGGCACGTCCTTTCGCTTTTCCACAGCTGATTCGCCCACATTATACCACGGTTTGTGCCCCCGGGGAACCGGATCGTTTTTCTAACCGCATGGGATCGACTGTGGCATTTCGCCTTGTGAGGTGATATACTATCGTAAACGATTCAGCATCACTGTCGTGATCGAAAGGACGGATTTCCGTGTACGAGAACATTTTGGAAGCCATCGGCAACACCCCTCTGGTCAAAATCAACCGGATCTGCTCCAACCCCAACATACCGGTCTATGCCAAAATTGAGGGCGTCAACCCCACCGGCAGCATCAAGGACAGGATCGCCCTGAAGATGATCGAGCAGGCGGAGGAAGAAGGCACGCTCACCAAGGATAAAATCGTCATTGAGGCCACGTCGGGCAATACCGGCATTGGACTGGCCATGATCGGCGCGGTCAAGGGCTACCGTGTACAGATTGTCATGAGCGCCGCCGTTTCGGTCGAGCGGCAGATGATGATTAAGGCGTTTGGCGGTGAAATCATCCTGACCGAGCCCGATCTGGGCACCGACGGCGCCATCCTCAAGACACGCGAATTGCTTGAAACCTATCCCGAACGCTACTTCAATCCCAACCAGTTTTCCAACGTCTACAACAAGCTGGCGCACTACAAGACGACCGCCGAGGAGATCTGGCAGCAGACCGACGGGCAGGTCACCCATCTTGTCTCGGCGCTGGGCACATCGGGTACGCTGATGGGCGTGGGCATGGGTCTGAAGGAAAAGAACCCCAGCATCAAAATTATCGAAGCCCAGCCGGTGCGCGGGCACTACATTCAGGGCCTCAAAAGTATGCAGGAGGCCATTGTGCCTGAGATCTACGACCCGTCGCAGATCGACGTCAGCATTCTGATTGAGACCGAGGAAGCCTATGCCATGGCGCGGCGTGTCGTGGCCGAGGAGGGCATCTTCGTCGGCATGAGCAGCGGCGCGGCCATGTTGGCCGCCCAGAAGGTCGAGACGGTACTGGACAGTGGCTTCATTGTGGTCATTTTCCCCGACAGGGGCGAAAAGTACCTGAGTACATCGCTCTTCCGAGTAACCGATGATTAATAAGTCACGTCGCTTCGATGGTCATATTACGCCCCACGTGCCGGATTTCCGTTGATTGAGGATTCAGTATGGAAGGATACGCCGCCAACCCTTGGCGCATGGACGATCTGATTACGGCGCGCAACACGGGGCCCCGCATTGTCGCCATCGGCGGCGGGACGGGGCTTTCCACCATGCTGCGCGGCATCAAGGACTGCTCGGAAAACCTGACCGCCATTGTCACCGTTTCGGACGACGGCGGCGGCTCGGGTCTTTTGCGGCAGGATTTGGGCATGCTCCCGCCCGGCGACATCCGCAACTGTCTGCTGGCGCTCTCCAACACCGAACCGTTGCTGCGCCAACTGCTCACTTATCGCTTTTCCGAGGGCAGCCTGAGCGGCCAGTCGTTCGGCAATCTGTTCCTGGCCGCGCTCAACAGCATTTCCGACAGCTTCGATCAGGCGGTCAGCCGCATGAGTCAGGTGCTGGCCATCACCGGCCGCGTGCTGCCGGTCTCCAACGCACCGATGGATCTGCTGGCCGAGTTTGAAAACGGCGAGCGTGTATTGGGGGAGTCGAGCATCACCGAGCACAAGAAGCAGAACGGTTCCCGCATTCGCCGCATCCGGCTTTCGCCCGAACACGTCCCGGCTTTACCCGACGCACTGGACGCCCTGCACTCGGCCGACCTCATTCTTATCGGTCCGGGCAGTCTCTACACCTCGATCATCCCCAACCTGCTGGTCGACAGCATGGCCGAAGCCATCGCCGGTTCTTCGGCACTGAAGGTTTACATCTGCAACGTCATGACGCAGGAGGGCGAGACCGAGGGATACACGGCCTACGACCACGTCCGGGCGCTGGAGGCGCATGGCGGCACCGGTCTGTTCAACCTTTGTCTGGTCAACAGCGCACATGTGCCGCAGACGCTGAGAGACCGGTATCAGGCCGAACGCGCCTCGCCGCTCACGGTCGACCGGCAGCTCTTCGCGCAGGCGGGCATCGAGCTTCTGGAACGCCCGCTCATCGGGTCGGACACCCAGTTTGCCCGGCACGATTCCCGTCGTCTGGCCACCGCCATTATGGAGCTGTATGTCGAGAAGCGTCCGCGCTCCGGGCCATACGGCGAGGGCGACCGGCTCATTCTGGAGTACTTACGAAATCTGATTTAGGTTTTTGGTGGTGTCACCCTTGTCCTTTTCTTCCAATGTCAAAAACGAGTTGTGCCGCAAACCGCCGGATATGCCGTGCTGTATGCTCGCCGAGCTCTACGGCGCGCTTCTGTTTGGCTATATGTTCAGGCCGGGTGAGCTGCGTGTCGTCACCGAGAGCGACGGTCTGGCCAAACGGCTGGACTTGCTGTTGCTCGGCTGTTTTGGCTTTGACTTCGACGTCCGCGGCAAAAAAGCCGACGGCGGCCGACATTCGCTGGCCGTCACATCGGCGGACAAGCTGTCCCTTTTGCTCGACGCGTTTGGGTACGACCCCCGTTCGGACACCATGCTGCACATCAACCATGCTCTCTTGTCGGAGGAGTGCTGCATGGCCGCGTTCCTGCGCGGCGCTTTTCTGACCGGCGGCAACTGCACCGACCCCGAAAAGAAATACCACCTTGAAATCTCGACATCGCACGCCTCGGTTGCCCGGGAAATGATCACGCTGTTTTCAGAGTGGTCATTGGCGCCCAAAACTTTGGCGCGCGGCGGCCACACGGTTCTCTACTTCAAGGCCTCGGAGCCGATTGAGGATTTCCTGACCACCATCGGCGCGCCGCGATGCGCACTGACCTTAATGGAGATCAAAGTGCTCAAAGATTTGCGCAACGGCATCAACCGCAAAGTGAATTTCGAGACGGCCAATGTGACGCGCACGGTAGGCGCCGCCTACGCGCAGGCGCAGGCCATTCGCCGTCTGCAGGCCGCTCCGGTCTGGGTCACGCTGCCCGATGCGCTGAAAGAAGCCGCGCGGCTGCGTGTGGCGTATCCCGACGAGGCGCTGTCCGAGCTGGCGCTCCGCTTTGACCCACCATTATCCCGCTCGGGGCTCAACCATCGTCTGCGCAAGCTGACGGCGCTGGCCGCCGAATTAAAATAACACTCGTTCCCTCAATAAGCCCTATCCCTTTCTCCCGGAGGTGAGTCTCTTGTCTGAATTTGCCCATCTGCACCTGCACACCGAATACAGTCTGCTGGACGGCGCCTGCCGCATTGACCGGCTGATGGAGCGGCTGCACTCACTGGGGCAAACCCATGCCGCCATTACCGACCACGGCGTCATGTACGGCGTGGTGGATTTTTATAAGAAGGCCAAAGCGGCCGGCATCCACCCGGTCATCGGCTGTGAGGTCTATGTCGCGCCGCGCGCGCGCACCGACCGTGTCCATGAGTTGGACAGCGAGCCCAACCATCTCATTCTGCTCTGTGAGAATCAGACCGGCTATCAAAATCTCATCAAGCTGGTCAGTCTGGGGTTTGTCGAGGGATTCTATGTAAAGCCCCGCGTCGATCGGGAGATTTTGGCGCAGTACCACGAGGGCTTGATCGCCCTGTCGGCCTGTCTGTATGGCGAAGTCTCGCGCAAGCTGGCGCGCAACGCCGCCGACGAGGCGCTGGAAACGGCGCTCTGGTACCGCGACACCTTTGGAAAAGACAATTATTTTTTGGAGATTCAGGATCACAAGCTGCCCGTTCAAAAGGAAGTCATCCGTGGCATTCTGCATATCGCCGAGCAGACCGGCATCCCGCTGGTGGCCACCAACGACTGCCATTACCTCTCCCGCGAGGATGCGGCGGCGCAGGACGTGCTGATGTGCATCCAGATGAATAAGACGGTGGAGGACGAGGGCCGTATGCGGTTTTCGTCCAGCGAGCTGTACGTAAAATCCTACGACGAGATGCTGGCGCTGTTCCCCGGCCATCCGGAGGCGCTGCAAAACACAGTCAAAATCGCCGAACGGTGTCAGGTCGATTTCGATTTTTCCCACCATCACCTGCCGCATTTCCCGTTGCCCGACGGCGTGACCGACAGCTTGGCTTACCTGCGCGGGAAGGCCGAGGCCGGATTTGCCGCGCGTTATACCGACGTACCCGAGGCATACCATGAGCGGCTGGACTTCGAGCTTTCGATGATCGCCCAGATGGGTTTTGTCGACTACTTCCTTATCGTTGGCGACTTCATCGACTACGCCCGGTCGCAGGACATTCCGGTCGGCCCCGGACGCGGCTCGGCCGCCGGATCGATGGTCTCTTACTGTCTGGGTATTACCAGTGTCGACCCCATGCAATACCAGCTGTATTTCGAACGTTTTCTCAACCCCGAACGCGTCAGCATGCCCGACATTGACATCGACTTCTGTTACATCCGCCGACCCGAGGTCATTGATTACGTCATTGGCAAGTACGGAGCCGACCACGTGGCGCAGATCGTCACCTTCGGAACCATGGCCGCCCGCGCCGCTCTGCGCGATGTGGGCCGCGCACTGGGGTACACGTACGCCGAGGTCGACGTGGTGGCCAAACTGGTGCCGTTCGCGCTGGACATGACGTTGGAGAAAGCGCTGAACATCGTGCCCGCCCTGCGCGACATGCGCGAGAGCGACGAGCACATGAACCGGCTGTTTTCGATGGCCATGTCGCTCGAGGGTATGCCTCGGCACGCCTCGACGCACGCCGCCGGTGTGGTTATCACCAAAAATCCGGTGGCGAGCTACGTGCCGCTGGCGCGCAACGACGAGTCCATTGTCACGCAGTTTCCGATGGGTACGCTGGAGCAGCTGGGCCTTCTGAAAATGGACTTTCTCGGCCTGCGCAACCTCACCATCCTGCGCGACGCCGAAAAAATGATCCGGCAGACCCATTCCGATTTTGTGCTGGACGAGATCCCCGACAACGACACGGCAACCTTCGCCATGCTGACCGCCGGCAAAACGGCCGGAGTCTTTCAGCTCGAGTCGGCCGGCATGACCGGTGTGTGCGTTGGCCTGAAGCCGCAGTCGATTGAGGACATTACGGCCGTGGTGGCGCTCTACCGCCCCGGACCGATGGAGTCCATCCCCCGGGTCATTGAGAGCAAGCACAACCCGCAAAAGGTCACCTACAAGCACCCAATGCTGAAGGATATCTTGCAGGTCACTTACGGCTGCATCGTCTATCAAGAGCAGGTGCTCGAAATCTTCCGGCGTCTGGCCGGGTTCAGTCTGGGCAAAGCCGATATGGTGCGGCGCGCCATGTCCAAGAAAAAGCAGAAGGAGCTGCTACGCGAGCGCGAAAACTTCATCCACGGCAACGAGGCCGAGAACATCCCGGGCGCCGTGCGCAACGGGGTGGACGCCGCCACCGCCGAGTCCATCTTTGACGAGATTATGGACTTCGCCAACTACGCCTTCAATAAGGCGCATGCCGTCTCCTACGCCATCATCGCCTACCAGACGGCCTATCTGAAATGTCACTACCCCCGCGAATACATGGCGGCACTGCTTACCGCGGTGCTGGACTCCAGCGACAAGGTGTCCGAATACATCGGCGTCTGCAAGGACATGGGCATCGACGTGCTGCCGCCCGACATCAACGAGTCGGTATCCGGCTTCACCGTGGCGCCCGCCGGCGCGCTCCGGTTCGGTCTGCTGGCCGTCAAGCACGCAGGACGCAACCTCATCCGCGACATTGTGTCCGAACGCCAAAAGCATGGCACGTATCGGGACTTTCCCGATTTCTGCACGCGGATGTTCGCCTATGATTTCAACCGGCGCGCCCTGGAAAGCCTCATCAAATGCGGCGCGATGGACGGCTTCCGCTGCGGCCGCGCGCCCCTACTCACCGCACTGGATATGCTGCTGGCCGGGCAGGCCAAGGACAGCCAGCGCAACCTCGAAGGGCAGGTCGATCTTTTTTCCGACGCTTCGGCGCCCGCCTTTGAGATGCCGGCCGTGCCGGAGTTTCCGCTGCGCGAACGCATGACCATGGAAAAGGAAATCACCGGGCTCTACCTGTCCGGCCACCCGCTGGACGCCTTCTCTTCTGCCATCAAGCGCACGGGCAGCGTGCCGATCCGCCGCATTCTAAACGATTTCGACAACGAAAGCGGCCCAACCGTTTTCCGGGACGAGCAAAGAGTGACGCTGACCGGCCTCGTGGTCACCACACGCACCAAGACGACACGCAATAACTCTCTCATGGCCTACGTCACGCTGGAGGACACCGGTGGCAGTATCGAACTCCTCATCTTCTCCAACGTGCTCAATCGCTGCTCTCCCTATCTCAAAGCCGACGCCGTCGTCATGGCCAAGGGGCGCATCAGCGTGCGCGAGGAGAAGGAGCCACAGTTGCTGGTGGACGAGCTGCGTCCGCTGTCCGACCTGGAGCCTCTCGATGCCCCCATTGTGACACCGCCGGAGAAAACGGGAAAGCTTTATCTCAAGCTGCCTGACATGAGTTACCCCCGCGCCGATCGGATTCTGCCCCTGATTTC
>JAVBPF010000061.1:0-41094 GCA_031549735.1 Oscillospiraceae bacterium | reverse complement strand
CCGATCATGTCTTGGAGTGATGAATTTTGAAATATGATGCCAAACCAGTTGAGGAAAAATGGCGCGACGCCTGGGCGAAGGCCGACGTCTATAAGACCGAGCAGGACAGTGACAGAGAAAAGTGTTATGTGCTGGTCGAGTTCCCCTATCCGTCGGGCAACGGTCTGCATGTGGGGCACACCAGACCATACACCGCAATGGACATTGTGGCTCGCAAGCGCCGCATGCAGGGCTATAATGTGCTGTTCCCCATCGGCTGGGACGCGTTCGGTTTGCCCACCGAGAACTATGCCATTCAAAACAAAATTCATCCGGCCAAGGTGACCGAGAAGAACATCGCCTATTTTCGCAGTCAGGTTCAAGCGCTGTCCTACTCGTTTGATTTCAGTCGAGAGGTCGATACCACCGACCCGAAGTATTACCGCTGGACGCAATGGATTTTCCTCCAGCTGTTCAAAAAAGGACTGGCCTATAAAGCGCAGATCCCGGTCAATTTTTGTACGTCCTGCCGCTGTGTGCTGGCCAATGAAGAAGTGGTGGACGGCGTTTGTGAGCGCTGTGGCAGCGCGGTCATCCGCAAGGAAAAAAGCCAATGGATGCTGAAAATCACGGCCTACGCCCAGCGTCTGCTCGACGATCTGGACACGGTCGACTTTCCCGAACGGGTCAAGGCACAGCAGCGCAACTGGATCGGCCGTTCCGAGGGCGCGGAGGTCACATTTGAAACTACGTGTGGCGACAATCTGGTCGTCTATACGACGCGTCCTGACACGTTGTTCGGCGCCACCTATATGGTCATCGCGCCCGAGCATCCCGCGCTGCAGAACTGGCGCGAGGTGCTGAAAAACAACGATGAGATTGACGCCTACCGCGCGTTTGCCGCCAAAAAGTCCGACTTTGAACGCACTGAAATGCAAAAGGACAAGACCGGCGTGCGGCTGGACGGCGTGAGCGCCGTCAATCCGGTCAACGGGCAGAAAATCCCCATTTTCATCTCCGATTATGTCCTAATGGGCTACGGCACCGGCGCCATCATGGCCGTCCCGGCGCACGACAGCCGCGATTGGGCGTTTGCCCGTGCCTTCCATTTGCCCATCGTGGAGGTTGTGGCCGGAGGCACCGTGGCAAAAGAAGCCTATACTGACGTGGCCGAGGGGACGCTGGTCAATTCGGGGTTCTTGAACGGCTTGCCGGTACAGGAGGCCAAAAAGGCCATCACCGAATGGCTGGCGGAGAAAAAACTCGGTCAGGCCACGGTCAACTATAAGCTGCGCGACTGGGTATTCTCACGCCAGCGCTATTGGGGCGAACCCATCCCCATCGCGCACTGTCCGCATTGCGGCCCGGTGGCTCTGTCCGAGGATCAGCTGCCCTTGCTGCTGCCCGATGTAGAATCCTACGAGCCAACTGATACCGGCGAGAGTCCGCTGTCGGCGATGACCGAGTGGGTCGAAACGACTTGCCCCGCTTGCGGCGCAACGGCTCAGCGTGAGACCGACACCATGCCGCAGTGGGCCGGTTCCTCTTGGTATTTCCTGCGTTACACCGATCCGCACAACGACGAGGCTCTGGCGTCGGAGCAGGCGCTCAAGCGCTTCATCCCGGTCGACTGGTACAACGGCGGCATGGAGCATACGACGCTGCACTTGCTCTACTCCCGGTTTTGGCACAAGTTCCTGTTCGACATCGGCGTTGTGCCCACGGCCGAGCCCTATGCCCGCCGCACCAGCCATGGCATGATTCTCGGCGAGAACGGCGAAAAAATGTCCAAGTCTCGCGGCAACGTAGTCAACCCGATGGATATCGCGCGCGAATATGGCGCCGACACGCTGCGTCTCTATATTATGTTCATCGGCGATTTTGAAAAGGCCGCACCCTGGTCGTCCCAGGCGGTCAAGTGTTGCCGTCGTTTCATTGACCGCATCTGGTCGCTTGGCGAGCGCGTGCGTCCCGATGCGGCACTGTCTTCGACACATGAGAGTCTGATTCACAAGACCATCGCCAAGGTGGGGGTCGACATTGAGTCGCTCAAATTCAACACGGCCATTGCCGCGCTGATGACGCTGACCAACGCGTTGAGCGAGACCGACGCGACGCTCGGCGAATTCAAGGTTTTATTGTCATTGCTGGCGCCTTTTGCGCCGCATGTCGCCGAGGAGCTTTGGTCGAAGCACAAATTATCCGGTTTTGTCGTGTCACAGCCCTGGCCGTCGTATGATCCGGCCAAAATGGTGGAGGATACGGTCGAAATCGCTGTGCAGGTGGCAGGCAAGCTGAAGGGTACGTTTGTGGTGCCGGTGGATGCCAGGCAGGAGGACATTCTGGAAGCGATCTGCGCCGAACCCAGATTCGGCAGGCTATTAGAGGGCATGGAAATCGTTCGCACAATCGTCGTGCCTAACAAATTGATAAACTTGATTATCAAGCCGAAGACCTAGAGCGGCAAGAAAAACGGGAAAATTCTGCGCGCGTCGCCATGAGAATGCAATTGTTTTTCCTTGACAGACGCGCCGGAAAAAAATATAATAACAGTGTACCCCCAAAAGGGTCAAACAGGACGTGCCTGTTTGCGCGTTCGATTCGCGGAGGGAGGGAAACCAATGTCGGAAATCCGAATTAAAGACAATGAGTCGCTTGACAGTGCGCTCAAGAGATTCAAACGCACTTGTGCGAAATCGGGTGTACTTTCCGAGCTCCGCAAAAGAGAGCATTACGAAAGCCCCAGTGTCAAAAGACGCAAGAAGTCCGAAGCTGCCCGAGCCAAGAAGAAATTCCGCTGATTTTGGCAGTTAAAAGACAACGATAAGAGGATGGGTCATGTGACCCGTCCTCTTTTTTTGTGTCAAAAATGACCGAGGTGCATAGGATAGGAGCGAAATTGAATTATTCTGTGAGGTGCATCGTTTATGGACTGTGTGCAGCCGGTCAAACACACCATCAGGCGCAGGGATACACTGTTTCATCTGGCCTACTACTACAAAACGACCGAGGAGCGCATCATAGCGCTCAACCCTGGCATCGATCCGCTGAACCTGCAAATTGGTCATGTGCTGACCATCTGTCCCAACACGGCCAATATGGCGCCGGCGCGTTCGGGGATGCCGGCCGCGAACCGAACGGGGACCGAAACTTCGTCACAGGTGGAGTTGGAGGAGATACTCCGCAAGCTCTGGGAGGAGCATATCATGTTTACGCGCATGGTCGTCATGTCGGTGGTGGATGATCTGGCCGACGACGATGTGGTCACCGCCAGACTACTGCAAAATCCGGGACAGATGGGCGCCGTGTTCGGGCGGTATTACGGCCAGCAGGTGGCGGACAATGTCGCCAACCTGTTTACACAGCATCTCGTATTGGCCAAAGATTGGATGACGCTGCTCAAGAACAGGCAGGAACGGGAGGCGCTGCAAAAGAGAGACGAATGGTATCGGAACGCCGATGAAATCGCCGGTTATCTGGCTTCCATCAACCCGAACTACGATCAGGAAATGATGCGGCAGATGAAGAGAAGCCATAATGATACCGTGAAGGCGCAGGTAGAATCCAGAATGGCGGGCAATTATGTGGCCGATGTGGCCGCCTATGACACGGGCGAGGAGCTGGCGCTGGACATGGCCGACTACTGGGCGCACGGTATTGAAAAGCAGTTCCCGGCGCAGTTCCGGTGAGTGGAAATCAGCGCTCCCGCACGCAGGATGCGGATCAAAAAGAAGGCTTGAGAATAATGTTTCTCAAGCCTTCTTTGAGGTGAAACGATCCAGAACATCACAGAGGCTGAGCCTTAATCTTCGAAAACCGCCGGGGATACGCCGCCGGTGTGGCCGAGACTTTATCAATACGGACAAGCGCGTGCGTCCTGTCCAGTACCTCATAACGGCTGACGCCACCCAGCTGGCCGCCCAAAACGGAGATAGCATGGCGCGACGCCTCGACCTCTTCGGCACAGTCGCCCTGCTTCATGGCCAGGAAGACACCGCCCGGTGCCACAAACGGCAGACACAGCTCGCACAGCAGGGGCAAATACGCCACGCCGCGCGACAGAGCCACGTCAAAGCACTCCCTGTACCGGATATCATGTCCCAGCTCCTCCGCTCGACCCGCCGCGCAGGCGACATCGAGCAGCGACAGATCCTCACAGGCGCGACGCAAAAAAGCCACCTTCTTTTCGGTGGCGTCCAGCAGCGTCAGCCGGATGGACGGATCCTGAAGGCGCAGCGGCAGACCGGGCAGCCCTCCGCCCGAACCCACGTCGATGACACGCTTGTCCGAGAGGGAATAGGCGGTCGAGACAAAGAGTGAGTCCTCAATATGCCGTGCGTAGGCCTCATCGGGCGAGACAATGGCGGTCAGGTTCTGACGTTCGTTTTCGGCAAGCAACAGGCGCAGAAAACTCGTCTGCGCGGGATCGTGATGGCTCATTACATTTCCTCGATGTTCATTTTTTGCCCAGAAACACCATTAACGCGACCAAATCGGCCGGATTGACGCCCGAGACCCGCGACGCCTGACCCCATGTGGCCGGACGGATGCGGTCGAGCTTTTGACGTGCCTCAATC
This sequence comes from Oscillospiraceae bacterium, assembly GCA_031549735.1. Lineage (GTDB taxonomy): Bacteria > Bacillota > Clostridia > Oscillospirales > UBA929 > JAVBPF01. The sequence goes on along the minus strand of JAVBPF010000061.1, from coordinate 36,538 downwards.
TGCATACCGTGTACCGAGAGGTAATCGATGTCATCGGGCAGCCTTCGATTCTCCATTTGAGAAAAGCGATCGACTTGCGCCTGCTGACGCTTTAAGTAACCCTCGTAGCGCAGCGAAATCTCCACCTGCTCAATGACGGCGTCGGACAGCGGCGGACGCTCCGGGTCAAACGGAGACAGCAGATTATACGACAGCTCGGGACGGCGGATGAGGTCGGTCAGCCGGATGCCAGTGACGATCGTGGCGCTGTTGTGCTCACGGAGAAAGGCGAGAAGCGCCTCATGGGGCGGCAGTACGGTACGGCTCAAGCGCTCGATTTCCCGTTCGACCTGCTCGTTTTTCTCCGCCGTCGCGTCGTGACGTTCCTTTGAAATCAGTCCCATTGCATATCCGATGGGCGTCAGCCGCTGATCGGCGTTGTCCTGCCGCAGCAGAAGCCGATATTCCGAACGAGAGGTCATCATGCGGTAGGGCTCGTTGGTGCCGCGCGTGACCAGATCGTCGATCAGCGTCCCGATGTAGGAGGAGGAACGGGACAGCACGAGCGGTTCGTCACCGGTTATTGTACGCGCCGCGTTGATCCCGGCCACCAGCCCCTGGGCGGCGGCCTCCTCATAGCCGGAGGTGCCGTTGATCTGCCCGGCGCAGAACAGCCCGCGCACAGCCCGCGTCTCCAGAGACGGAGAAAGCGCTAGGGGATCCAGGCAATCATACTCGATGGCATAGGCGGGCCGGGTGATCTCGGCATTTTGGAGGCCGGGTACGGTGCGCAGGATTTCCCTTTGGAGCTCCTCGGGCAGAGAGGAGGAGAGTCCCTGTAAATACAGCTCGTCGGTGTCGAGGCCCGTAGGCTCGACAAACACGGGATGCCGCTTCTTGTCGGCAAACCGCATGACCTTGTCCTCGATGGAGGGGCAATATCGAGCGCCCACGCCCTCGATCACGCCGGCATAGAGCGGGCTGCGGTGCAGATTTCTGCGGATCAGTTCATGCGTGGCCTCGCAGGTCCAGGTGAGGTGGCAGACAGCCCTGTTGGCGACCGGCGTTGTTGTGGCAAAGGAAAAAGCGGGACAATTGTCCTCGCCGGGTTGAATCTCCATTTGAGAAAAATCGACGCTGCGCCCCGATACGCGAGGTGGGGTGCCGGTTTTGAAGCGCTGCAGAGGCAAGCCAAGCGCGCGCAGACTGTCGGACAGTGGCAGCGCGGGCATCAATCCGTCTGGACCGCCCGAGCGCAGACTCTCGCCAGTGATGACGCGCGCGTTCAAGTAGGTCCCGGCGGTCAGCACGACGCAGGCGACCGTGTATCGCGCCCCCAAAGTGGTTTCGACCGCCACGATATGGCCATCTTGACAATGAACGGCGCACACCTCAGCCTGCTTCAGAAAAAGATTGTTCTGAAGCTCCAGCGTTCGTCTCATGAAAGAACCGTAGGCGCGGCGATCGGCTTGGGCACGCAGGGAATGCACCGCAGGGCCCTTGCTGCGTCCCAGCATGCGGAACTGTATGCAGGTGGCGTCGGCGGCCCGTGCCATTTCGCCGCCCAATGCGTCGATTTCACGGACAAGGTGTCCCTTGGCCGAACCGCCGATGGACGGGTTGCAGGGTAGGTTGGCGACGTGATCGAGTTGCATCGAAAGACAGAGCACACGACGCCCCAGTCGGGCGGCCGCCAGTGCCGCTTCAATGCCGGCATGCCCGGCGCCGATGACACAAAGATCAAAGTAACCCGCGTAATAGGACATTCACGTTTCTCCTCGTGTTGTTGTGGGGAGGGGATTACTCCTCGGACAGCGATTTGGTCAGGGAGGCGAAGAACTCGGAGTTTTTGCCGTCGGAGCGGTAATAGACCGGCGGACGGCCCAGCGGCGTGGCGACGCGGTGGGTTCCAAAAGAAAACAATTTGCCGTCCCAGAGGCTGACCCAGGTGCCCTTCGGGAAAACAACCGTGCGCCGCGTTTGCTTCTTTTGCAGTGCGGGCGCGACCATCAATTCCTCACCCAACATATACTGGTCGTCGATACTGACCAGATCGGGTTGACCCGGGAAGGCAAAAAACAGCGGCCGCATAATGGGAATCCCCGACAAGGCGTTATCACGAACACAGGCGCGCAGATAGGGCGCCAGCTGCGCGTGAATGCGCGTCAGTCGCGAAAATGCGTTGAGTGTGTCCTCATCGTCGTAGCCGGCGTGCTCGCCGCCCAAATCAACCGTTTTCATGATGGGCGTGAAGGCGGCGTATTCAGCCCAACGCAGGAACAACTCAGGAGAGCGGGAGGTGATATAGGGGCAATTCCCTCCAACATCGGAGTAACTAAGCCCTATACCGCTGCATGAAAGCGAGAGAGCCCCGGCCAGCGCCGAGGGGAGACCGTCCAGCTTGCCCCAGGAGGTGTTGTGTTCCCCCGTCGAGGAGACGATGACCGAATCGCCGGATCCAAAATATCCGGAACGGGAGAAAAAAACGGCCTCACTGGTCAATCCGGATTCCCGAATGGCCTCGCGGATAAGACGGCTCCATGCGACCGGCCAGCGGTTGTGCAGCGCGTTGGCCCCTTTGTCACCAAAAACGACGGCATCCGCGGGGAGAAACTCTCCCATATCGGCCACAAGACCCGAAAACCCAAGCTTAAGAATATTCTCAACGACGATTTCCTTGAGCCAGGATACAGCGTCCGGACGCGACAGGTCGATATGACCTGCCATGAAGCCGCCCACATCGCTGATATAATTGCCGCCTCCCGGCTTTTGGACCAGGTAGCCCTTGAGCGAAGCCTCGGCAAACAGTCGCCCTTCAATGGAGAGGTGCGGATTGATATAGGCAAGCGCATGAATGCCTTGTGCTCGCAAAGCGCTCAAATAGCGGTCGAGGTGTGGGTAGAGATCCCGACTCCAAACCCAATCGAAGAAGGTCTGTTTTCTGCGTCCGCTGAGGTCACGCGAACCGGACCAATCCCGCAAACAAACAGCGGTGACGGGGATACCCATGTTGCAGGTACGCTCCATGAGATGCTGAAGATCGGCTTCGCCTCCCCGGCTCTCCAGAATGACACCCTCGTACACCCATCCCTGCAACACGGGCTGACGCCCCAGCAATTTCGAATACTGGGAAAGCAAGGCGGGGAAGCTGTCTTCCGCCCCCAGCGTAATGGAACGAGGTAACTCCCAAAGTTCAACACAATAGGCGGCGCGTCCTCGAAAATCCATAACGCCGTAGGAACCGTGATCGACAACGACGAAACGACCGTCGTATGTAAAAAAACACGGTAGCGGGAAAAATGTGGCGTGCTGACCGACGCCGCCTGTGAGCGGTCCGCGCGCGCTTTCACGGCCGATACGCCGCTCCTGTACCCAGAGCGGCAATCGTCGACCGGTCAAATCGATGGATCCATACTGCGCGCCGCCGCCAAAAACACCTTTTGGCGAGGAGGCGGGGAAAAGGAGCCACAGACGGTTGACGCCGGACGAGGCGCGTCTGATCGTGATGACAGCGCGTCCGTCCTGCTCAGCAAGATGGAAAGTGATGGAGATATCTCCGCCAGAGAAATGAAGGGTGCTTCGCGTCTCATTGTACTGAACGGAGGTCAACACGGTTTTGCTTTCATTGGAGTCCTTGATGCTCCAATGTCCATCCGACGAGCGGAAGCGACCCACGCCCCGGCCGGCCATCAGGAAGGGGAAAAGAGGGCTGTGTCGGATGACGACCTTGCCGTTGAGCGAGACAATCAACAGATTGTCCGCGCAGGAAACCTCAAGCATAAGTGAACCTCCTGCAAGGTGTAGAATTCCCATGAAGAAGAGAAATGGCCTGCTTATGACTCATGCCGCGGAACAAGCCTGACGGCAAGCGTTTCATCGGGCGTCACATACATTGTTTTTTGATCCGTATAGATAACCATACCCGGCTTGGCGCCCGGGGGTTTCTTGACGCGCGCCACCTGCGTGTAGTCGACCGGTACCTTACCGGCATCCCGGGCGGCGGAAAAAGTCGCGGCCAAAACGGCGGCCTCGTGCAGCGTGGCGTCATCGCAGAAAGAATCGGCCAAACGAACCACAACATGACTGCCGGGAATTTTCTGAGTATGAAACCAAAGGTCGGTATGCCGCGCCGTTTTCATGGTCAGCAGGTCATTTTGGCGGTTGTTGCGCCCGACCAGAATGTCAAGACCTGCGGAACTGACGAAACGCAGCGGCGCGCTGGGGGATGTTGCGCGTTTGCGCTTGCCGGCGGCCTTGGAGAGGAGACCCTCCGCGGCCAACTCGTCACGAATTTCCTGCAGGTCAGCCGCCGAACGGGCGCGGACGATGGCATCCAAAACGCTTTCCAAATAGTTGAGCTCATCCTCGCCCAGCCGGATTTGTTCGGAAAGCCGCTGCTCGGCGGTCTGCGCCTTGCGGTACTCGCGATAATATCGTGCGGCATTCTGATGGGCGGTCATGGTTGCATCCAGAGGAATGTCAACCGGACAGCCCGAGTTATAATCCTCAAGCGTCACAGAGGAGGCGCCCGGCAAAACAAGATGCGGATAGGTCATCAGCAAATCGCCGAACAGACGAAAGCGATCCCGCTCCAGCGTTTTCTGATGCTCCTGCCGCTGGATATTTAGGCGACGGCGGGTGCGGTCGCGTGTGGATGTCAGCAGCCGAGTCATATCCGAAGCGCGCTGCCTCATCAAATTCGTGCGGTCACGTTCGGCGTAAAAGTCGTCCACCAGAGCCGAAAAACCGGATTTTTGCTCGGCAACATAACCGTAGAAGAACATTTCGGGAGGCAAACAGGAATAATCGGCGGGCCCGGCGCTGCTGGAGAGCAGCACCGGAACAAAGTCACCGCGCTCGATTCGCCTGCGGAGAGAACTCCACGTTTCGCCGGCGCGGCTTGAGTCGATTTGCTCGATCAAAACACTGACAACACCGCCGCAAGCGACCGCGAACGAACGCGCCACCAAGGGAGAGAAGCCCGAGAAGGTTTTCAGCAGCCACTCGGAAAAGCAAAACTCAGGCGGCGCAACGGAGAGCAAGGCTGAGAAATCGGCGACGCCGATCGATAAAAGCGAAAGCTTGTCCTGCGCGGGCGGCAGCCGGTAGAAGAGCCCCGGCAGCACCTGACGTCGCTCCGACATCTCCATATCAACACGCCGCAGGCAGTCGATGATGCGCTGATTTTCGTCGCACAGAATGAGATTGGAATGCCGCCCCATCAGTTCGGCAACAAGCGTCTTTCGGCAACGCTGTCCCATCTCGTCAGCGGTATCAAATTCTATAATAACGACACGCTCCAGCTCGGGCTGTGAGACCGAGACAATCCTGGAACCGGACAAGTGCTTGCGCAGCAGCATGCAAAACATGGGCGGCGAGGCGGGATTCTCCTTGACGTATCGGGTGATGTGTACACGCGGATGAGCGCCCGCCGAGAGGAGCAGTCTGGATGAGCCCGAAGAGCCGCGAATCAGCATGTGAACCTCGTCCCGAACGGGCATATGAATCTTGTCGACACGCGCATCAATGAGCACTTGACCGAGCTCGTCGGTCAGTGCGCGCAGTGTGAGAGAGTCGAGCGGCAAAAGAACACCTCCGTCTGGAAAGGGGCAAGCGCTGCGGGTGAGTGCGGATCGGAACAAAGACGATCAGACCGAAATCTCCGCGAGATAAACTACAGCCACTCGGCCGGCTCGGTGGTGACCTGTGAGAGATGTACCGAAACCAGAGGATGGGTCTCCCTCAAATAGTTGACCAGTCGGGGTATGGAGATGTTTTCAGTGGCGAAATGACCGGCGTCGATGAGCGTCATATCCATGGTGGCCGCTTCAAGGAACATGTGGTGCTTGATGTCGCCGGTGATATACGCGTCGCAACCGCTTTTGACGGCGGCGTCCCAAAGGCTTCCGCCGCTACCGCTACATACGGCGACACGCGTGATGGGACGTGATCCGGCCACCAGGCGCACACCCGTGCAGCCGAGCGCCGCCTTGACCGAAAGGGCAAGGTCGCGAGCGGATAGAGCGGAGGGCAAAGTCCCGATGCGTCCCATTCCATAGGTGCGGCCGTCGGTATGCAGATAGGAGCCGTCCAGAAACTCAAAGGGCGGTTTGAGCCCAACGGCCGTGGCCAGGGCGTCGTTGACGCCGAAAGGCGCCGCGTCCCAATTGGTGTGCAGACAGATGGCGGAGAGGCCGCACTGTGCCAGAGACAAAACGTGCCGCCCGGCCGCTGTTCGGTCGGTCACGGAGGTCAGACCAAAAGTCAACGGGTGGTGGGAAACAAGGAGCTGCGCTCCAACCGATACGGCCTCCCGTATGGTCTCCAGCGATATATCCAGGGCGCAGAGAATACCGGTTACGGGCGTCCAGCCTGAACCGGCCAGAAGTCCGACATTGTCGCCCGGGCCGACATTTTTAATCCAGCTCAGCGGCGCCAGTTGATTCAGTGAGGAAAGTATATCGCTGACATAGAGAGGAGAAGCTCCCGGCTGCGTTGTATCCATTGACATAACAGATTCCCCCTAAGTAAACATCGCATATTTGATCAAGAAACCCTTGATCAACACTCAACATAATGGTTGTCTGAGAGTTGAGTCCATATGCGAGAAAGTGTCTGCAGATCCCGGCGGTGCCAATCGAGCCGCAAAGCGTCCTCCAGCTTGGACGAATGAGACAGCGCACGCGATTCCCGGTTCAGTCGGTCGATCATCCCCCGCACATAATCGGCGCAGAGCGGATCGTCTCCGTCGAGGAGCGCTTGGCTGATATAAAATGTATCGGGCTCGGCCATCGGAGCCGTACGTTTGGCGGCCGCTATGACCGTCCTTATGCGCCGCTCGTCGCGCACGAGGCGCTCGCGCTCAATGACATAGCCGTTTTTGAAAAGAAAGTCGCGCAGAAGCTCGGCGCGTGTGACCGGCTGGAGCAGGTAGAGAACACCGGCGCAGGGCGGATGTCCCGCCAGGATGCTCATGATGGTCTCACCGCTTAGACCGGCAATGACAATAGCGCCATAATCGGACGGCACAAGGCCGTCCAGACCGTCAAGCTGAAGCAGAACAATTTGCTCCGAAAGGCCAAAGCGGCGAAGATTGGCTTCGGCTCGTTTCAAAGGTTTTTCCGACAGATCGGTGGCCGTCAAGCGGTCGGAGACCCCGTTCTGCCAGAGCCAGATAGGGAGGCTGGCGTGATCGGTGCCTACATCGCACACCGGGCGGCCGGGGGGTACCATCTGCGCCAGAGCCATCAGGCGGGGAGACAAATGAATCATGCGGCACCTCGATACACACACTTGATTCCATGAAAGCGGGGCCGTGCGCGCTGCTCGGCCCCGCTTTGGTCGGTCAGGGGAAACGGCGGGATCAATGAACGCGTAATACCTCGTTGACGCGCTCCAAAACCTCATCCACGTCGACGCCGTGCACCATGCAGGCCTGCTCCAACGTTTCTCCACGGGAAGCAGGACAACCCAGACAGTGCATGCCGATCTCCATGAAGATGCGAGCCGTGTTCATGTTCATCTCAAGAATATCGCCGATAATGGTATCTTTGGTCACCGTATCCATATTAGAACCTCCTGTTAGTTGGTATCTCATACATTATAACCGCATGTCACTCGAATTACAACCGGCAGTTTGACTTGACGGGAAAGTGCGTCACGCGGGGAGCGCACGCAAACACGGTGTCGGCACATTTATGCGGCGCCGGGCATACAGTAGAACAGACCCGCCAATATAAACGGGCGTGTCGGCGCATCGTCGAAGCCAAAGGGTCTTATGGGCACAAATCGCTCGAAAGACCCGCCGGCAAGCGCGGGATAACAACCTCACTCCGAAGATAAAAATGAGTTCACCCTGTTCGCTTGAGTGATGGGAATTCCTGTAGTTACGTCACTCTGTGAGAGAGCTTGTGCCGGAAACCGTCGGTACGCCCCACATCATAGGGAGCTAAACATGAAGATTACACGATATGAACTTCCCCAGTCGAGCTGCTGCGAGCGCAAGGAAAAGGAGCATGAGCGTCAAAGCGAGCGATTCATCTGCGAATGCAGAAAAGAGAAGAAGTGCAACGACTTTCCCTGCGAAAAGAAGCGCGAGCACCAGGAGTCGTCCAAACAGGATTTCAAGTGCTCGTGCGAATGCTGGAAGAAAGAGCGTCGCATGAGTGACCAAGAGCCCTGGCACTTCGAAAGCGAAGAAAAGAACCGCTGTGAGCCATTCCACGGCGATCGGGAAGACGCACGCGAAGAGTCACGTTGTGGCTGTCAAGATGGATTGCGCGATTCATATGACGGAGAGTCATACGAGTTCAGCGCAGAGGATTTCGAGGACTAAGAGTAATTTATGCCCAGTCGAATGAGTCTTTGATTCAGCAGAGAAGCCCCGCTTAAAAAGCGGGGCTTCTCACATATTACTTGACCATGAAAACACTAATTCAGGAACTTCCAGGGGCTCACGGCGCTGCCGTCCACACGCACTTCAAAATGACAATGCGGACCGGTGGAGCGGCCGGTGTTGCCGACATTGGCGATGCGCTCGCCCTGGGCGACGGCCTGACCCACAGACACAAAGAGCTTGCTGCAGTGGCCGTACAGAGACACCACACCGTTGCCGTGACTGATCATAACGCAATAACCGTATCCGCTCTGCCAGCCTGAATAGGTGACCGTTCCGCCATCGGATGCCACAATCGGCGTACCGGTAGACGCGGCCAGGTCAATGCCCGCATGGAAAGAGTTGAACAATCTGCGATAACCATAGTTTGAGGACAGAGCACCGTCACAGGGATAAATATACGTCCCGGTAGGCGCTTTGGCGGGACGCTTTTTTGTCCCGACGGCCGTAACTTCGTCTACCGGTTCGGCCAGCGTTTGAACCGACAGCGTCGAACGACTGTCCTCGTTGCCGTTGACATAGCGAACCTGCTCAACAACACGCTCCTGGCCGACTTGGCCGGTTACGCGGATTTCGGTGTCTCCCTCATACAGATCATCGTCGTTGACCGTGACCGACTCAAAGGGGACTTCCCGGGAAAACTCCTCGTTCTTATACGCTTCGACCGAGAGCAACGGGATGGCCGGAGCCACCACAAGGGAATCGCCCGGCGCGGCAAGCGCCACTTCAACTTGAGGATTAAGGTGAAGCAATTCATCGGAGGACATGCCGTTGGCCATGGCCACAAGAGCGAGATTGTCCTCGACCTGCAGCTCATAAGTTTCCGTGTCGCATACCGGCGTCGTTAGCTTTGCATAGAGGTCTGTGGCGCTGAGAGAAAGAGATCGATCCGCCCACTCGCGGGAAATCTCGACGTCGCCGACGAAACGGACATCATAACTCTGAGTGTCTTCGAGGGCAGGTTCCATGACGCTGTCTAAAACCGTCTGAATGGTATCGGACTCGTCAACGGCTCCCACAGCTTTGCCGTCGATGGTCAACACATAGAGATAGGCAATATCGTCAATTTGTGAGAAGAGCTGATTTTCAACATCACGCTGACTGAAAAGCGCGTGTCGATCTACCAGAGAATACTGATAACTGACATTGGGCGTCAGCAGATACGGACGACCCAAGATTTCGGACGCTCGCTCGTTGACATGGGCAACGGCGGATTCAAACTCTTGCTGAGAGGTGACGAAACCAAGTGATTCCCCGTTGAGAATGACTTCCAGACCTAGTGAGTAAAAGAATGTCCCGATGAGCACCAACGCGATGGCCGAAGCGACCAGAACAACCGAATGCCTTGTGTGCAACCTGCGCAGAGGAAGACTCTTCAGCAAATGCAGTACGAATTGCCCCACACGGGAAAGAACATGCCCGGAACGCCGAGCGGAGAGAGCCATACAAGACACGATGGCACAAAAACAATAGAGTGCGCGCCAGAGGGCCTGTGATAGGGGATAGGCCGCTTCTCTGAGTTGCCCAACGGGTTTCGTGATCGATTGTGACAGCGCGCGCGCATTGTCTAAAACCCTGGCGCGCAACACATATGCACTGCGCCGCCAAGAAATAAACCGACGCCGGTAATAAACGGCGTGGGCATAGGGGGCTGAATATGAGTGAGAAAGGCTTTGGCGCCCCAGTACGCCCTCTGTCATAAGCAGTCACCTCCCATTCGGACCATACCCCTCAAAAGGGTTACATAATAGTTACGAACTAATTACATTAGTTACAAAACGGTTACAATGCGATCATCATATATCAAAACCCTGGCATCGTCAAGAGTAATTTTAGCGGGTATGCCGGTTCACCGTGGCATGTCGGGGAGACGTGCCGCATATGGGTTTTCCAAGGGGACAGCAGCGGGCGCCGTGCGTCGAACCGTCGCCGCACGCACCAAGCCGAACCAAAACGGCTCGTTGACGCTGTGCATTCCGGTTGATATACTGAATCATGACAAATGATTGAAAGGCATTGAGAGACGGGGGAGTGAATCTAAATGTCACTGGATGACGTGCGTGGGATTCCCATGCGGGAAAACGCGCCGATGACCGAATACACCTCATTCCGCATCGGAGGACCGGCCGATCTGCTGTTCCGTCCCCGCTCAAGCGAGCAGCTGGCGCGTATCGTCCGATGGTGCAGACAGCAGGAGAAGTCTCTTTTCGTGTTGGGACGCGGCACCAATCTTCTGGTATCGGATGCCGGCATCCGGGGGGTTGTCGTCCTCACGACCGAAATGTCCGAGGAAACATGTTCGCGCGAAGGCGAGTGCCTCATCGTCCCCTGCGGCGTTTTGCTGTCCCGTCTGACCGCACATTGTGCCCGGGAGGGCTTGGACGGATTGACCTTTGCGCACGGCATTCCCGGTACGTTGGGCGGCGCTGTATTTATGAACGCGGGCGCGTACGGCGGCGAGATGAAGGACGTTGTGCTGTCGACGACCTATTTGGACGCCACAGGAATGGTGGAAACCGTCGGCGCTTCGGAGCATGAGTTCGGCTATCGTTCAAGCCTCTTCTCCCGGCATCCGGATAGGGTCGTTCTGTCCTCAACCTTTCGATTGACGCAGGGGGATCCGACCCTTATCGCGGCTGAGATGAGAGACATTTTGGCCAGAAGAAACGAGAAGCAGCCGACCGATAAGCCCAGCGCGGGCAGCGTGTTCAAGCGCCCAGAAGGACACTTCGCCGGCGGTCTGATCGAATCCTGTGGGTTGAAGGGGTTCGCCATCGGCGGCGCGCAGGTGTCCGAGAAACACGCCGGATTCATAGTCAACCGGGGCGGCGCCACCTGTGAGGATGTGCGGCACCTGATCGCGTACATTCAGGAGACCGTGAACAGTCGCTGCGGTATCCAATTGGAGCCGGAGGTCAAAATGGTCGGTGAGTTCTGATTGTACAGATCAGCATACGGTTCATATCTATGCTTGTTCGGGCAGGTCTATTCGTGCCGAATGCCCCATAGGATGAGTCAGAGATTCCTGAGGGGGGATTGGGATGGGACACTGCCGGATTGTCGATTTGCGCGGCAAAGAAGTCATCAACATTTGCGACGGGTGCCGGTTGGGATTTCCCTGCGATGTCGAGCTGGATGTGGTCTGCGGGAAAATTGTGTCCATTATCGTGCAGGGCAGCACGCGCATGTTCAGCCTGTTCGGGCGTTGTGAGGAATACATTGTGCCATGGGACGCCATCCGCCGCATTGGGGAGGACATTATTCTGGTCGAGTTTGACCGGCCGATACATCCGCCGCCGCGCGAGAAGCGCCGTTGGTAGGGAGCGATTGACCGCTGAAAACGGAAACCACCGTTTTTTCACTTGACAACCCGTCCGTTGTCGTGTAGTATACATCTCGTAAGAAAAACGCGACGGACGATTAGCTCAGCTGGTAGAGCATCCGCTTGACGTGCGGATGGTCAGCGGTTCGATTCCGTTATCGTCCACCAAAGAAAACGCCTAGAACCTCAATGGTTACAGGCGTTTTTTAGGGCCGTTTTGAGAGGTCAAATACGGGCCCATCGGCCACGCGCAAGTTTATATCTGGCCGCGGCCGCTGCCCGACGGCCCCCTGCGAAAGGACCGTTGAGAACACTCTCTTGGGAGGGATGGCCGGACCGCGCACTGCGTTGTCCCGTATAATCAGTGCGTCTCCTGGATGGATGTCAAATACACCACGCGACTCTTATGGGATGACGAACTGTCTTTTTTCGCCGACCTTCACCGTCCATGCGTATTATTCCTTGTGCGCAGCCACATCCTTGACTTCCCTCGCTTATGAAAAAACAGAAGCTCTATGAAAACGTTACTCTGGGCGCGCGTCAACCGAGAAAACATCGATTTGGCGAAATGACCCCGTAACCAGAGACAAACCTCCCGCGTATGATGGCCTAAAGGGAGGTGAGCAATCTTGTTTGGATTTGGACGTGACGGCGGCGACAACAATTGCCTGTGGATCATCCTCATCATCGTAGTTCTCGTGTGTTGCTGCGGGAATGACGACGGGCGCGGCGGCTGCTGATGCTTTGAAGTGAGAAGTCTCCTCATGGGCGGGGTCGGGCTTTGCCCGGCCTTTTGCCTGTGCGCGCTTGCATTGGCATGGCGGCGTGTTATACAATAGGGACGCAAGTCATTATTGCGTATTGCATGGAAAAGCCACCTGTGCACGCGCTTGTGGAGAGAGCGAGGTGAACCGATGGAAAAACTGAAGGAGAAAACCAGAGAATCCCTTTTGGCCGTTTTGCCCATTACGGCCATCGTGTTGCTGATCAGTATCCTGATTGTGCCGATGGACACCGGTGTCGTCACGCTGTTTCTGTCGGGGGCCTTTATGCTGGTCATTGGCATGGGGTTATTTCAGTTGGGGGCCGAAATGACCATGATGCCGTTGGGCGAGGGGATCGGTTCGCATTTTTCCAAGACGCGCAAGCTCTGGCTCATCATAATCATCACCTTTGTGGTCGGAGTGGTCATCACCATCGCGGAACCCGACCTGCAGGTGCTGGCGCATCAGGTCGCCTCCATTCCCAACAATGTGCTTATTCTCACCGTTTCGGTCGGCGTCGGACTTATGCTGGTGCTGGCGGTGCTTCGCATCCTGTTCCGTATCAGCCTGTCCAGAATTTTGCTGATTCTATATGGTATTCTGATTGTCGTCTCCTTTGTGGCGCCCGACGCTTTTGTGGCCGTGTCGTTCGACTCAGGGGGCGTTACGACCGGACCCATCACCGTGCCCTTCATTTTGGCCTTGGGCGTGGGTCTGTCCTCCCTGCGAAGCGACAAGGAAGCGGCGGAGGACAGCTTCGGCTTGGTTGCCATTTGCAGCGCCGGGCCGATTGTGGCGGTGCTTATGCTGGGCATTTTCTATAACCCCTCCGAGGTCACCTCGTCGCTGGTCACCATCACCGATGTGTCAACCATGCAGGACGTGGCCCGTGCTTTGGGGCAAGGCTTGCCGCAATACATTGGCGAAGTCGCCATATCCATGTTGCCGGTGGCGGCGGTGTTCTTTCTGTTCCAGCTCTTTTCCCGGCGTTTCCAAAAACGTCAGTTCCGGCGTATGATCGTTGGTTTCCTCTATACGTATCTCGGACTGGTGCTGTTCCTTTGCGGCGTCAATGTCGGCTTTGCGCCGGTGGGCAGTCTGCTGGGCAGCGAACTGGTGAATTCAGCCTGGCGATGGCTGTTGGTTCCCATCGGCATGGTGATCGGTTACTTCATCATCAAGGCTGAACCGGCTGTGGCCGTGCTGAATCGGCAGGTGGAGGACGTGACCGACGGCGCCATCCCCGGGACGGCGGTCAACCGCGCACTGTCCATCGGAACCGCCGCCGCCGTTGGCCTCGCGCTGTTGCGTGTGCTGTCCGGGATCTCGATCTACTGGATTATTATTCCCGGCTATGTGATCGCTTTGATTCTGACCAGGTTCGTGCCCAAAATTTTCGTAGGCATCGCCTTTGACTCGGGCGGCGTGGCCAGCGGCCCTATGACCACAACCTTCCTGCTTCCCTTGGCCATCGGAGTATGCAAGGCCGTGGGCGGACATGAGATGACCGACGCCTTTGGCGTGGTCGCCCTGGTGGCGCTGACACCGCTCATTGCCGTTCAGATTATGGGTGTGTTGTTTGTCATCAAACAGAAGAAGGCGCCGAACGAAGAGGATGACGCCGCGGACGAATCGGCCGAAATTCTCGATTTAGAAGAGGGACAGGACAATGAGTGAGATTACGCCCGGGATGCATGCCATACCCAATTTGAATCCGCGCATGCTGGTTCTCATTACCGATACACTTCGGGCCAAAAAGGCGGAAGAGATCCTGAAGCACGCCCATACGCCCGCACAATTCAGACTTCACGGAACCGGTACGGCCAACAGTGACCTGATGGTGTATTTGGGGATGGACGGCGCGGAGAAGACCCTTTTCACCAGCGTGGCGCCCCGCACTGTGATTCGGAGTCTGATCCAAACCCTTTCCAAGAGCCTTAAACTTGAACGACCGGGGCACGGTATTCTGTTCACATTGCCCATCGGGGGCATTGGGTTGCCGATGATGAGACTAATGAATGAGCATATCACTAAACATGTGGAAAAGATTGCGGAAAGCGAGATCGAGACGATGATGGAAAAATCAAGTTACAGTATGATTCTTGCCATTACCAATCGGGGATACAGTGAAGATGTGATGGAAACCGCCAAGCGCGTCGGCGCCCGGGGGGGCACGGTTCTCCACGCGCGCCGGCTGGGTATGGAAGAGGCCATGCATTTCTGGGGCATCAGCATTCAAGACGAAAGGGAAGTCGTCGCCATCCTGGCCAAGAAGGAAAACAAAGCCAACATCATGCGCGCTATCGGCGAAAATCACGGACTGCGCAGCGAGGCCAAGGGTTTGGTGCTTTCGATCCCTGTGGAAGACATCTACGGCTTAACCTGATAAGGACTGTTTTTTCAAGCGGCCGTCTCCGAAATAGGAGGGACGACCGCTTTTGCTTTTTCTGAAAAAATCCCCCAACCGTCAAGAGCCTCCATGCCAGCGCTTCCGCCCTTTTTAGGGTTCATCGCCTTTCGTTTTGGAAGCTTTTTTGCCCGTTCGGCGGTATGATTTTGCCCGCTCGGTGGCATACTCTTACTGAACTTACAGATAAAAATCGGACGCTGGGAGGCGGACGTCCACAAAAGACATATGTCCATAGGAGGCTCTTATGCAAACCAAAGTCGAGATCTGCGGAGTCAATACCTCCAAGCTCAAGGTGCTGCCCAATGACGAAATCAACGACCTCTTGCAAAGAACGAAGGATGGTGACCGCTCGGCGCGAGAACAGCTTATCTCCGGCAACCTGCGGTTGGTTCTCAGCGTGATCCAGCGGTTCATGAACCGCGGTGAAATGATTGATGATCTGTTTCAGGTGGGATGTGTCGGCCTCATCAAGGCCATCGACAACTTCGACCTCAGTCATATGGTGAGGTTTTCGACCTATGCCGTTCCGATGATCATCGGTGAAATCCGCCGCTATTTGCGCGACAACAGCGCCATGCGCGTCAGTCGTTCCATGCGTGACACCGCCTACAAGGTGCTCCAGACCAAAGAAAAGCTGATTGCGCAGCACCAGAAGGAGCCGACCATCGAGGAAATCGCCAAGGCGATGGAGATCCGCCAGGAGGACGTGGTCACGGCGCTGGAAGCCATCATGGATCCGATCTCACTCTTCGAGCCGGTTTTCTCGGATGGGGGAGACGCCATTTGTGTGATGGATCAGGTCAGCGACATCAAGAACACCGATGAAAGCTGGCTGGAGCGAATCGCGCTGAAAGAGGCCATCACGCACTTGGGCGACCGGGAGCGTCACATTTTGTCCCTACGGTTCTTTGACGGAAAGACACAGATGGAGGTCGCCAGTGAAATCGGGATTTCACAATACAAAATGAAACTTTCATTCCGGCGAAGGCGGGGCGGTGGAAGTTACGACTTTACATACAATGTGTCCCTCCGATATGAATAGAGGCTGCCCGGTGGATTCACCCCCCGGGCAGCCATGCTATGGGCCTATTCGCTCAGGATACAACCGTAAGAGCTGACCGCCGCCTCTCCACTCTCGCTTTCAAGAACGATTCGTACCGCCGTCTGGGTGAAGGAATCGGGGACGCTGACCGTAAAGGCTTCCTCTACCTGGCCGCCACTCATGGTGATGGTTTGACCGGTCTGTCTCTCCATCGGATAGGAGACGGCCGGCGTTCCGGCGTTGCCGGCCAACAGGTACACTTTCGTCGTACCAAGGGCAGTGGCGTTCTCGGTCAGGTAAACGACGGCCTTGCGACAGGGGCGGGACAGCGCGACTGTCTTGGAGACGATCTGGGGCGGCGTCTCGGTCAGAGCGCCGAACAGCGGAAGATACAGACTTCTGGCGGTCGCCGTATCCTGTGACCACGCGGTTCCATTGTAATGGAAGACCGAACCGCAGAAACCTTTGGGCGCGCCGCTGCCGATTTGAATGTTCTCGGTCTGAGAGTTTGTGGTGATGTCCGGACAGGAAAATACCATGGCGAAGCAGCCGGAAGGGATCAGAAGCGGTGAGGCCAACGACACGGTTCTGGGGCGAAATTCCGTGTTCACATCGGCGCTCATTGCACGCCCCGCCTCAATTTCCGCCACCTTAACGCTAGGAATTCCGCTGTCATTGGTCGTCCAGATTGATGTCGACCAGGTTCGGGCCAGTGACGGCGCGGTTCTGGCGGAGACGGTATACTGGAAAAGCCGGAAAGGGCCTGGCAGAAGAAAGCTCTGCGCGACCTGCGTGTAGCGTACGCCGTCGACGAGACCCATGCGCGGTTGATACAGATCGAAGAAGGCGTGTGTGAAGGTCGTGTACTGTTCCTCCAAGTTTTGCATGGTGCCGCTGGAAATGCGCGCCGTCGTCTCGGCTGTGACGATCATTGAGGTGTCCAGAAAACCGTCGAAGAAGAGTGTGGCGCGGCTGGGGACACTTTTGCCATCATAATAGTTTTGCAGGTCGGTCCGGTATTGCTGGTAACGCAGCTCCTGAACACCAGTCGTCAGGATCCCGATTTGGCCTTGCAGGGTTTTGCCCATGGTGTCGATCAGAAGATTGTCGCTGTTGAAGTCCGCCCGAAGCGGTGCGTCGTCCGGTTCCCATAGGTTGAGACCGAGCGCGGGGGTTTTGTTGGTGCTGGACATGTCATTCCTCCTTCAATGTGTGTATTACTACACGACTAGTGTAATCCATGGACGACGACTTGTCAACCGCCATTTCACGTTTGACTTCACCATGGTGATATGGTAGAATTTCATCAAATATAGGAGGCGATGGAATGAAAAAGTTGATCCGTGTTCTGGCAATTTCGCTTTCCGTGCTTATGCTGACGGGGCTTTTGGCCGCGTGCGGCGGAAGTACCTCCTCATCCACGAAAGATTATATCGTGTTGGATGAGTCTCTGGACAACGAGCTCTACGGTATTGGGTTCCGCAAGGGCGACGCCGGTCTTGGTCTCGAAGTACAAAAGATTTTGGACGAGCTGATTTCCAGCGGTAAGGCCGCCGAGATCTCTAGGAAATGGTTTGGCGAGGACATATTGCTCAAAGATGGCGAATATCAGGACATTTCTGAGGCCCAGCCGGGCGACGGATCACTTGATGCGCTCAAATCGCGCGGCAAGTTCGTTGTCGGTTTGGACGATCAGTTCCCGCCGATGGGATTCCGCGATGAAGGCAATAATATTGTTGGATTTGATATCGATCTGGCCAGAGAAGTGGCCAAAAAGTTGGGCGTTGAGCTGGTTTTGCAGCCCATTGACTGGGATTCCAAGGAGATGGAGTTGTCCACCGGACGCATCGACTGCATCTGGAACGGCATGACCATCAACGAGGAGCGCAAAGCCGCCATGTTCTTTGCCAAGCCCTACCTCAGCAACCGTCAGGTCATCATTGTGCCGAAGGACTCCGACGTCAAGACGGTCGCCGATCTGGCGGGCAAAAAGGTCGGCCTGCAGAAGGGCTCGTCCTCGTTGGATGCCCTGCAGAAAAGCGCCGTGTTTGATCAGGTTGGTGAACTCATTGAGCTGGGCGAGAATGTCACGGTCTTTATGGAGCTCAAGACCGGCCGTATTGACGCGTTTGTGGTCGACGAAGTGGCCGGACGCTATATTCTGGCCAACAACTAGGTTCCATGGATCTGTCTAACATTTGGCAATTGATCCGCGGCATAGCCGACGGACTCCTGAACACGGTGGGGATCTTCATGATCACCATCGTGTGTTCTTTGCCGCTGGGTCTGCTTTGCGCGTTTGGCCGCAACAGTAAATTTCGGTTGATGCGCGGTTTTTTGAACGGCTATGTTTGGGTCTTTAGGGGTACCCCGCTTTTGCTGCAGCTCTATTTCTTTTTATATGGAATCACCTTCCTCCCATATGTCGGTGATTATTTGAAGATGGAGCGGTTCACAGCGGCTATTGTTGCTTTCGTCATCAACTACACCGCCTATTTTTGTGAGATCTTCCGCGGCGGTCTCAAGTCCATAGAGTCCGGACAGTACGAGGCGGCCAAGGTGCTGGGGTTGAATCGGTGGCAGACGGTGACACGTGTCGTCATCCCGCAGATGCTGAAAGTCAGCCTGCCGTCCATCAGCAACGAGTCCATCACGCTGGTCAAGGATACGGCGCTTGTGCGTGTCATCAGTGTGACCGAGTTGCTCTATTTTGCCACAGCCGCCGTCAACCGGGAGTCCAGCCCGGTGGCCTATGCCGTCGTGGCCTTGTTCTACCTCATCATGACATATGGTCTGACGCAAGTGTTCAAATTCCTGGAGAAAAAGTATACGTTTTGAGGTTGGCTTATGTCGGTCATATCGGTTTCCGCGCTTCAAAAGTCCTTTGGCTCCCTGTTGGTGTTGAAGTCGGTCGACTTCCACGTGGACAAGGGGGAGACCATCGCCGTCATTGGGCCGTCCGGCTCCGGCAAGAGCACGCTGCTGCGCTGCCTTTGCCATCTGGAGACGGCTGAAGGCGGGTCTATTTTCATCGACGATGAATCCTTGATGACCGACGGGCAGTATGTCCCGGAGGCGCAGGCGCGTGCTGTTTGCTCCCGCATGGGCATGGTGTTTCAAAACTTCAATCTTTTCCCCCATATGACGGTCACCGGAAACCTCACCTGCGCGCCCATGCTGGTTAAGCGAATGGGCAAGGAAGAGGCTGTGACGCGCGCCGATGAGCTTTTGCGGCTTGTCGGGCTGACGGACAAGGCCGATGTCTATCCCTCGGCGCTTTCGGGCGGACAAAAGCAGCGTGTAGCCATCGCCCGCGCGCTGATGATGGATCCGGAACTGTTGTTGTTCGACGAGCCAACCTCCTCGCTCGACCCGCAGCTGACCGCCGAGGTACTGGCTGTCATGCGCGATCTGGCCGCCCAGCACATGACCATGGTAGTGGTGACGCACGAGATGGGCTTTGCCCGCGAGGCTGCCAGCCGCGTCCTCTTCATGTCCGACGGCATCATTGTGGAGTCAGGCCCGCCGGAGCAAATCTTTGAGCGTCCCAGCGACGAGAGGGTACGAGATTTTATCAGCAGCATCCTGTAAAACAGGATAAGAGATACATACGCAGAAGGCGCTGCCGGTTGAAATCCGTGCAGCGCCTTCTGATTTCTACTGTAATCGCGGTGTATCAGGAGTCATGCGTCTCTTCCGGCAGGGGTATCTGCTTGCCCGTGTGGTCAATGACGAACTCACCCGAAAGCAAGATTTCAGAAACAGGAACAAGCTGGTAGCCATCCCTTTGCAGAGCTTCGATGATCCCGGGCAGAGCCTCCGGTGTATGTTTGGCTGCGTTGTGAAACAGGACGATGGAGCCGGGGCGCACCCCGTTCAGCACGCGTTTTTGAATGTCGGCGGCGGAGAGGTCACGCCAGTCGAGGCTGTCAACATCCCATTGTATGGTGTTCATCCCCAGCTCCCTGACCGCGCGGATCAGCTTGTTGTCGTATTCACCGTAGGGCGCGCGAAACAGCTTCGGGCGGACGCCGGTCACCGCCTCAATGGCGTCGTTGCTGGCATTGATGTCGTCCAGGATCTGATCGTGCGTCAGCTGCGGCATATGCTTGTGCGTGTCGGAATGGCTCATCACCTCGTGTCCGGCGTCCGCGAGCGCCTTGACCGACTCCGGATACAGGCGAGCCCAGTCGCCGACCACAAAGAAGGTCGCCTTAACATCATACCGCGCCAAAATGTCGATCAGCTGTTGCGTGTCCTCGTTGCCCCAGGCGGCGTCAAAGGAAAGGGCCGCCACTTTGTACTGCCGCTCTACACAATAGATCGGCAAGTCCCGTTGGGTGTTGTCGGCCTGTACGAAAGAAGGGCGTGTAGCGGCATACCACGCGAGGACAGCCAGTATGCAGACGGACACCAAAGCCACGGTGCGCAACCGAATAAACAGTGTTTTCACAGTTAAACCCCCTCACGGCCAATATATGCCGGACAAGGCTGGCCATGCGTGAAATCTTCGATCAGCCCTTCGCTGCTCACGCGCTCTGTGGACGGCGGAGAGGGTACTTTACATTGCATGGCGCTTCCTGTATAATAACACGTATTGCTTTCAGGCAAGGCCGCACTAGTCGGGGAGCCGGCGGTGCCCTGTCACCTGCAACCCGCCTCAGCAGGGATGAATCCCACCCTAGGCCTTGTTATGTGTCGCCGGTCCCGGGCGAAAGGCTATGATGAGCCGGTCTCGCGCAATGGAATCCTGTGAACCATGTCAGGCGGGGAACCGAGCAGCATTAAGCAGAACGTTCCGTGTGCCGCGAGAGTGCCGTCTCTGAGCCGGACGGTCGGTCAACGGACATATAACAAGTGTCGACGGTGGGTGTGCGGCCTTGCGTGAAAGCAACGAAGAGCCTCGTCGACGCGCAAGGAGTATAGTGAGCGCAGTGAGCGGCTAAACCAAGACAGCGCCGCAGCGCTGACTGTTTAGACGAACACGAAGCGAGCAGTACGACTGCCCGCGCGGCGCGCACGAGGTTTGACAACGAAGAGCCGAGACTGGCCATTATCTCACATCTCCCATCTAAACGGAGGCCCTCCCATGTATGAGGCGCTGTATCGAAAGTGGCGTCCGCTCCGGTTTGCCGATGTCGTCGGACAGGGTCACATCACCGAGACCCTGAAAAACGAGATCGTGACCGGCCGGGTTTCCCACGCCTATCTGTTCACCGGCACACGCGGCACAGGAAAAACCTCCTGTGCTAAAATTTTGGCGCGCGCCGTCAACTGTCAGTCGCCGAACAACGGAGACCCGTGCAACCAGTGCCCGGCTTGTCTGGGTTTGCTGGACGGCTCCATCATGGATGTCGTCGAGATCGACGCTGCTTCCTATTCTGGTGTGGACAACATCCGCGCGCTGCGTGACGAGTCGATTTACGCGCCGACCGTCGTCAACAAACGTGTCTATATCATCGACGAAGTGCATATGCTCTCCACCGGTGCGTTCAACGCGCTCCTCACCATTCTGGAGGAGCCGCCGCCGCACTTGCTGTTTGTGCTGGTCACCACCGAAACGCACAAAATCCTGCCGACCATCCTGTCGCGTTGTCAGCGGTTCAATTTCCGCCGTATCGCGCCGGTTGACATGAAGCGTCATGTGGTTGATGTGGCCGCCCGGGAAGGCTTTGCGTTGGATGACCAGGCGGCGCGATTGATCGTACGGCTGGCCGATGGATCTCTGCGCGACGCGCTCTCGCTGCTCGATCAGTGCATGGCGCCCGGACAGAAGGGAATCACCCTGTCGTCGGCGCAGGAAGTGCTGGGCATGGCGGGGGATCAGTCGATGTTCACTCTGGTTGCCGCCATCACCGACCGTGATGCGTCTGCCGCGCTTTCCTGCTTCTCCGAATTGTACGCCGCCGGACGTGACCCGATCTCACTGCTGGATGAGCTGACATCGTTGTTGCGTGACGTCTTGCTGTTCCACCTGCTGCCTGACCGGGACGACACGTCGCACCGCGACGGAATAGAGAGTCTGGCCGCCGGACTCGGCACAGAGAGGCTCACCTATGCCATCGCATTACTGCAGGAATTACTGACCGGCTTGCGATCCTCCGGGCGCCGCCTGGATGCCGAGGTGGCTCTGCTGCGTTTGTGTGACGAGCGTCTGGGATATGACCTGAACGCGCTGATTGAGCGCGTCGCCGCACTGGAAGAGGCGTCGGCGTCCGGTCAGGTGCTGGAGAGACAGCCGGGCCGTGCATTTGCTCCGCCGATGAACAACGCACGTGAGACGCCACTGCGTCGAGCAGAGCCAAGCGAACCGATATCAACGCCGCCTGTGCCAGACCGGCCGGTCACGGCGGCCGAGGCCACACCATCACCATCGATCGAAGAACCAAGCCAATCCCAATTGAATCCCGTCATTGAGCCGACCGTTCCTCCGCCTCCTGTAAACAAGAATGCGGAAGCGGCGACAACGGGCGTTTTGCCCGCCGATTTTGCCGACAAGTTGAACGCGGCCTGCGCGCCGAAGCTACTGCCCATTACGGCTGGCATTTTGAAATCGGCTCACCTGTCGCTGAGTGGAGCGCACCTGTCTATCGGTGTGGAGGCATACGAATCCAGCCATCTCAAGAAGAGCGAAGCCATCATCCGTGCGGAGGCCTCGGCCTTGCTGGGCCACGAGATCCAACTGCTTTTTGTCGACCCGCCCGCTCAAACCGAGGTAAAGGCGGATCCGCTGGATTCTCTGATTGAGCTGAGCGGCGTGAGCATAACGGTAGAAGAATAATATGAAATCAACCATCACATGAGGAGGATGTACCATGGCCAAGAGACCTTCCCCGAGTTTTGGCGGCGGCATGAACGCCAATTTGGTGAAACAGATGCAGAGGATGCAGGAGGACATGCAGAAGAAACAGGAAGAGGTCGAGGCCGAACAGTTCAGCGCAACGGCGGGCGGCGGCGCCATCACGGCGACCGTTACCGGTCAGCGTCAGCTTGTTTCGGTGGCGCTGCAGCCCGAAGTGGTCGATCCCGACGATGTGGAGATGCTGCAGGATTTAATCGTTGCGGCGGTCAACGAGGCGCTGAAAAAGGCCGAAGAGAAAATGGCCGGAGAGATGCAGCGATTCACCGGCGGCATGAATCTGCCGTTCTGATCCGGAAACCAATGAATCCGAGAGGAGAGCGCGGCTATGACCCATTACCCGCCGGCGGTGGAGAAGCTGATCGACGAATTTGCGCGATTGCCCGGCATTGGTCGGAAGTCGGCCGCGCGCCTGGCGTTTTTCGTCTTGTCCCAGCCGCCGGAAAAGACAGAGCAACTGGCGCAGACGTTATTGGACGCCAAGAGCGTGATCCGCTGTTGTACCCTGTGTCAGGACTTTTCGGAGAGCGAAGTCTGTCCCATTTGCGACAGCGAAACGCGCGATAAAGCCACCATTTGCGTCGTGTCCGAGCCGCGGGATGTGTTTGCCATCGAGCGCACACGGGAGTACAACGGGTTGTACCACGTGCTGCACGGCGTCATCTCGCCGCTTCAGAACGTGAGTCCTGACGACATCCGCATCAGGGAACTGTTGATGCGGGTGGGGGAAAGCGAGGTGCACGAGGTCATTATGGCCACCAATCCCGACACTGAGGGTGAGGCCACCGCCTTGTACATCGCGCGGCTGCTGCGCCCCTTTGAGCTGAAAATCACGCGGCTGGCCTACGGCATCCCGATGGGAGGACACTTGGAGTTCACCGATGAGGTAACGCTGTCCCGTGCGCTGGAAGGCCGCCGGGATTTGTAAAAATGATGATGAGCAACGGAATTCTCTCGAATGAGAGAATTCCGTTTTTGCGTTGGAAGCGCGCCCGGTGAAAACGAAGACAACGTAGTTATGTAAACTAGCCGGAGCATTCAAAAGGGTTCGAAGTTGGGAAAAACTTGTACATTTCCATCAAAAAATATTTTTCAAGAAACGTTAACACGGCATTCACAGTTTTGTAATAACTCCAGAATATACTATCAACGTAGAGAGGGATCACACAGATCTGCGCAATCTGGCGGGTGATCCCACCCGATGCGACAATCCGTCACATCACATATAGCGCCATCACTGACCAACGGATGGATTTTACAAGGCCCAAGGGAAGTGATTCCCTTGGGCCTTGACAATTAAGCGGGGCGGTTCGTAAACCGCCCCGCTTGAACATTCATAGCATCAAGTTCTCACCCAGCTCACACTTGACAACGCCGCATTGGCCTGCGATTGCGTAATCCGCCCCTTGCTGACCTGTCGCGCCAGCAGGGTGTTGCTGCTGCCCTTCATCGGCGCGGTGAGCGCGTAAAAAGCCTCAAAGACCATCTGATCGCGCAGGAAGCGTTGACGAAAAGACGTGACCTCGGTCGGGGTCAGGAAAGAAATCTTTTGCGCATAGGTGAGTGAATTGTTCCACTGGAAGTCGGCGCCGGCGCCCGAATCGGTATATCCAAGCGCGCGCAGCAGCATGGTGGTATACTGGTCGGCCGTTACCGTTGAATTGGGGGTAAACTTGTTCTGAGAGGTTCCGGTGGTGTATCCCTTACTGAAGGCGTAAGCTACATAGCGCTGTCCCCATTCGGGCACGTCGGCGAAGGGACAGGAACCGGTGTAGGCCAGCGCCTCCTCCTTTTCTCCCAGCACACGTACCATCATCACCAAAGCCTCGAGACGTGTGGTGGAGCGTTGGAGGTTGTAGCCGCTCGGCGTGCCCTCGAACAGGCCGAGTGAAAACAGAGCATCGGCCATCGAGGTAAACTTGGGCACATAGCTATAGCTCGGTGTAACGAGATAGGCGCCGCTGACCAGCACAACGGCCGTTGCCGACGAAACAGTAAAGCCGGAGGTGGCATCTGCCCCCACCGAAAGATACCGCTGGTTGGACGCGACCGCCGCGCCGGCTCTGACCTCCGTACCCTTGGTCAGATTGACAAAAAGCGCGTTGATGCCGGACGTCGTGACGGTACCGGAGCGAATCAAAAGCGTCGAACCGGGTCTGACCGAGATGGTGTCACCTTTTTTGAGATGGATGGTCTGATTGGTCTTGGCGAAACCGTATCCAGCGCTTTTTTGCGCAAGATAGGCGTTAACCGCGGACGTAAGCGTAACGGTCGACTGGCCGGGCGCTATGGTACCGAGCTTGGCGGACAGCGAACTATAGAGCGAATCCCACTTAGCCTCGGCTTTGCTACTGACGCTGGCCTTGACATCGGGAATCACCTTGTTGTTTATGTAGCTGAGCGTGATGACGGGGTCGCTGGTTGTGCCGCCCGTGGTCTGCCCAACGGCCGAGACCTGGGACGCGGCGAGCAATAGGGTTAAAATCAAGACGGTCATTCGGCGTTTCATGGCAACCCCCTCACAGTCATTCCAAAGCGTCACACGATTATGTTACCCGCATATTATATCCCGGTTGGGTCGTCGTGTCAAACCATAACAGCCGGGCCGGCAAAAAAAATGAAAAAGACGATCAGAAGTGCTTGCATTTTGCTCCGCGTCCTGTTAATATATCTAAGTGTGCCATTGAAGGGCACAGTCCAGATTATCCATGGCTAGGAGGTGCTGTCAATGGCGAAGTGCAGTATTTGCAACAAGGGTGTTACGTTTGGCATCGCGGTTTCCCACTCCCACAGACGTTCCAATCGCATGTGGAAACCCAACGTGAAGCGAGTAAAAGCGCTGGTGAACGGTTCTCCGTGCCATATTTACGCTTGTACGCGTTGCCTGCGCAGCGGCAAGGTTACCCGCGCCGTGTAAACAACTTGACAGAGAAAGCCGTCCGGTATTCGCCGGGCGGTTTTTGTTGTTTCGATAAAAAAGGTCTAAAAATGGCGTTAAGGCATTGAAATGAACGACAAGGCGGGTGTATGATGTTGGTAAGTAATTTCCAGAAACGCATCAGGGGGGAAATCGTCATGAGGCGAAGGTTGTCGGGTTCAGGCCTGTTATTATTGTCGCTGGTGCTTATCCAGCTTTTGTGCGCCTGTCGTGGTGTCGTTCCGGGGACCGGAAGCGAAGATATCGTGGACATGCCGGAGACTATTGAACCAACGGAACAACCGGAACCGTCGGCCACTGTTGAGCCAACGGCATCCATAGAGCCGGATGAAACGGACGAGCTTTCAGTAGAGCAGCTGGGCGAACCGTACGAATTCAAAGGCAGAGTCCGTGACGACATGCCGGAGTACACCTTTGCGCTGTCGCTGGTGAATGATCACAGTGTGCCGGAGACCTACGTGTTTGTCCAGGTCTGGGATGAAGGCGAGAACCTGATTCAGGAGCAGCGCGTTTACGAGGTGGAGTGGCATCCAAGCAAAGACCTCAAATTTGCCGACCTCAACTTCGACGGATATCGTGATCTCATCTGGTCAAGGGTTTGGGGTGGAGCCAATGGCGTCATGGCAACGCTCGTGTGGAACCCTGACGAAGGGCAGTTCGACGAGCAATCCATTGCGGGCGGGAGTTCCTTTCTGATAGATTACGAGAATCAACGTCATCTGGCGGTCGAAAGGATTTGGGCCGCCGGACACTCTTTCACCGTCTACGAGTACAGGAACGGAGAGTCCATTCGGACTCGCGAGCTGGTAAGTGAGCTGTTGCGGTCGGATGAGTATGATTTTTATGGTTTGGTCTATCCGGAGAATGAAGAAGATTGGTTCTGGCACATCACCGAATACGACTTTGACGGGGAGAAACGCATATTGTTGGAAGATTTCCTCACAGGGGGACCGGGAGAGGAGAATGAACAGAGGTATTACGACGAATATGAGAGCCCAAACAGCTATTTCGCACTGCACACGGACGTTTGGGAGAAGCTGCCCTCATAGCGATGAAAAAGCCGTCCGGTATGAACCGGGCGGCTTTTTGAAACCATATCAAAATCTTCAGTGTGCGCGTTTCGTATGCGGCTGCCCGTTCGCGCGGCGCTTCTTGCGCATGAACCGCTCGGCGGTGGAGCGTTTGATCTTCTTGGAATGCCCGCGCGTCTTTTGCCAGCTGCTGCGGATGCGCATGGACGTTCTGTGCAGCTTCTGTGAAGTGTAGCTGGCTGTTTTGTCTTTGATGCTGGACGACTTTTCCTTGATGGTGTCCAAAACGGCGCGGCCGGCAAAGGAAAAACGCTTTTCCTCACCCTTGAAGATGCGTTTGATATTCTCTCGGTGCATGAAGATGACCAGCAGAGAGAACGCGCAGGACAACGCGACCAGTACCAGCGTGGTTCGTCCCTCGCCGGAATGGAAAAAGTACATGCCGACCGGCACACCGGCCACGCCGATGATGGAGCCCAGCGATACCCAGCGCGTGATGACAAACATAATGCAAAATACCGCAAACACGATCAGGAAAACGCGCCAGTCAATCATGGCGATGGTGGCGGCGGCGGTTATGACGCCCTTGCCGCCCCGGAAACCGAAATACAGAGGGAAAATATGCCCAATGATCACAAACAGTCCGCCTAAAATTTTGCCGGTTGGCTCGAAACCGGGCGGCCCGAGCAACCAGGCGCCGATCGAGACAGCCAATAGGGACTTCAGGATGTCGCCGATCATGACGACCGCGGCCCACTTTTTGCCCATGACGCGGTAGGCGTTGGTGCTTCCGGCGTTGCCGCTTCCATAATTGCGGATGTCAACACGGTGGAACAGGCCGGAAATCACAATAGAAAAATTGAGACTGCCCAGCAAATAAGCGGCCAGAATGACAAGCGCGACCAGACCGTAATCCATGGCGTTCCCTCCCGTCAATGGGTTTTATCACGTTACGCGCCGCGTGTCAACACAATCAGCGCGAATTACAGCGCAAACCTATGATTTTCCCTCGCCGCGCTCCCGGACGCTCATGCGAAGAGGCGTGCCGTCCAGTCCGAAGGTGGAACGGATCTGGTTTTCCAGATAGCGCTGGTAAGAAAAGTGAAACAGGCGCGAATCGTTGACAAACGTGACAAAGTGCGGCGGCGCGACGCCCACCTGCGTCATGTAAAGCACCTTGAGACGCCGACCCTTGTCGGTGGGGGGCTGAACGCGCGCTGTGGCGTCGGCCAGCACCTCGTTGAGCTGCCCGGTGGGGATGCGGCGCAGACTCTGGGCGTGGACATGCCGGATCAGGTCAAACAGCTTGTTCACACGCTGGCCGGTTAAGGTCGAGAGGAAAATCACCGGCGCATAAGGCATGTAGGCCAAATCGCGGCGCACCTCTTTCTCATACTTCGCCATGGTGCCGGTTTCTTTTTCTATGAGATCCCACTTGTTGACCACGATGATGGAGGCGCGCCCGGCCTCGTGCGCCAATCCGGCCACCTTGGTGTCCTGCTCGGTCACGCCCTCGGTGGCGTCGATCAGAATGAGGCAGACCGAGGCGCGCTCAATGGCCATCTGCGAGCGCAGCGCCGAATAGTACTCAATACTGTCGTGTACGCGCGCGCGTCGGCGCAGGCCGGCCGTGTCGATGAACAGATAGCGTCCGGTCTCGTTCTCAAAATATTCGTCCACCGCGTCGCGTGTGGTGCCGGGTACATCGCTGACAATGACGCGGTTCTCACCCAAAATACGGTTGATGAGCGACGACTTGCCCACATTGGGTTTGCCGATGACTGCCACCGAGATGACATTCTGCTCCTCGGCCGCCTCGGTTTCGGGTGGAAAATGCGCTACGCAGGCATCCAGAAGGTCGCCGGTGCCCAGTCCGTGCAACGCCGAGACGGGGTAGGGGTCGCCCCAACCGAGCGAATAAAACTCATAGAGGCCCGGGTCATTGCGTCCGACCGAGTCGGCCTTGTTTACCGCCAGGATGACCGGCTTCTTCGACTGACGCAGACGCGCGGTCAGATCCTCGTCGGCCGCTGTCACCCCGACGCGCAGATCGCAGATCAGGACGACCACATCGGCGTGCGCGACGGCGATGTCCACCTGTTCCCGCATGAAACGCAGGATTTCGGTGTCACAGTTGGGCTCGACTCCGCCGGTATCGACCAGCGTAAAATCACGCCCGTTCCACTGACAGTCGGCATACAGACGATCCCGGGTGACGCCGGGCGTATCCTCGACAATGGAAAGGCGTTTGCCGCACAGCTTATTGAACAGCATCGACTTGCCGACGTTGGGGCGGCCGACGATGGCCACGACAGGTTTGTTCATGAAGTAACTCCTTATGGCTGTGTTTCAGTGTCTACCTAGAAACGTCGCCCGCGATGGCGCGAAGCAGGGATCCGCCGTCGCAGTCCACCGGTATGACCGGAACGCCCAGCGCCTGTTCTACATCAGAAACGCTCAGGTCGTCGAGAAACAGATCGCCTTCAAAGCGCAGAGAGGAACGGGAAAACAGCACGCGTCGTCCGTCAACACGCTGACGAAGCGCATGAATATAATCGGCACCACTGAGTAGCCCGGCTACTGTGACATGAGGACCGAACAGCCGATTGGGCACTGTCACGACCTCGCCGGTTACCCCGGTCCAAGCCCGCCGGACAAGCCGCAGCATGCGTTCCATGAAGGGGGCAGCCGCCACCCCGGTGGCCAGCACAAAGTGCACAAAAGTGTGTGGAACCTCTAATTGTAGAAGGGCGTCCTCCGCTTCGGAAGCAAAGAGCGTGAGCATGCCAACGCCGTTTTCCAGCTGAGGGTAGCCCTCATAATAATCTTCATCGGGCGTATCGCACGCGGCCAGTACATAGAATTCATCAGCCGCATAGACCAGACGCCGTCCATATTGCTTAAGGTTTTCCTCGCCCTGCCGGTCGACACAGGCAATCACATCCATGGCCAGCTGACCGTCGACAGGGGAGAGCGGATACAACCCCTTTCGGTGCTCGGTCAACCCGACCGGCACGACCGAAACACTTTGCACACAAGGGAAAAGCCCGGATAGCTCGCGCAGCGTCTGCGTAAGCGCGTCGCCGTCATTCAGACCGGGACACAACACAATTTGCGTATGCACCTCAATCGAAGCGTCCCGCAGCCGCTCAAGCTGCACCATCAGTTCTCCGGCCCTGGGGTGTCCCAGCAGGATACGGCGAAGCGACGGGTCGGTGGCGTGAACCGAAATATGCAACGGACTGATGTGCTGCCGCACAACGCGATCCAGCGCGTCGTCGCTCAAGTTGGTCATCGTGATATATTGGCCGCGCAGAAAGGACAGGCGCGCGTCGTCATCCTTGACATAGAGAGTCGGACGCAGCCCCTGCGGCATTTGATCAATAAAGCAGAACAGACAGTTGTTGTCGCAGGTCTGCTGCTCGTCCATCAGATCGTTTTCAAACACAAGGCCTATGTCTTCACCGGCCGCCTTGCGAATGACAGCCGAAAAGGGGGTACCGTCGGCCTGAAGGAGTCCCAGCGTCAGATGCTCGTCATAGACGGCGAAATGATAGTCCAGCACATCAACCGGTTCGGTCTGATTAACCGAAACAAGCCGCATGCCGGGGACAATACCCGCGCGCGCGGCTCGAGAGCCGGGGGAAACCGAAACAATCAGTGCGTCCATAGCCACTTCCTCATTCAGTGAAAGACGGTACAAAGCGAAGACTCCGGAAAGTGAAACCCTAGCCAGAGAAAAATCCGGATACACCAAAAGGGCGGAGAAAACCCCGCCCTTCACGGAAGGCGTTATTATTTCTTCTTGTCGTCCGCGATTTTGACAACCTCGCGGCCTTTGTAGGTACCGCAAGCCAGACAAACACGGTGGGGCGCCTTCAGCTCGCTGCACTTGGGGCATTTCACCAGCGTGGGCGATTCCAGCTTCCAGACGGCGCTGCGGCGCAGATGTTTTCTCTGCTTGCTAGTTTTACTCTTGGGAACAGCCATCGTTTACACCACCTTTGGGATAGGTCATGCGCGAACGCAAAACCGTGGTTCTATTGTGAAAAGAATTCGCTCAGTTTTTGGAGCCGGGGATCAACCTGCCTGTTGTTGCAGGAACAGGTTCCGTCGCTCAGCTTTCGGCCGCACCGCGGGCAGAGACCAGGACAATCCTCAGAGCAAAGATGCTTCATATCCAGATCGAGCACCCACTGCGCGGTAAGCGGCTCCGAAACATCCAATTGCCCGTTTTTAACCGCCAGCATCTCGTCGGGCAAATCGTCCTCCTTGATGGTGTCATCGGCACGATCGACCAGCAGATAAAATACAGACACCGTTTTTTCAGCGGTATACGGCTCGGCGCAACGGTCACAGGTCAAGGACAATGTGCCCCGCATCTCGGCCGCAAGAGAAAGCGCACCGGCGCGGTTTTCAACCAAACCGGTCACCGTAATGGGCTCGGGGCAGGGCTTACCGAAAGGGAAGTCCATGTCGGACAGATCAAGCTGAAACGAAAAGTCGAGCTTCCGACCCGGGCAGTCGAGCAACCCGGCGAGATTCAGTGTCAAATCAGTCACCTCAACGCTCCCCAAGCGGGGATGTCAGACGAACCTCAATATTATACGGCAGATTCAACACTACTGTCAATAGATAATGTTGAAAACAGCAAAATTTTTGTCTTAGGCTTTGCCATTGCAGCCCAGGACGTTGACAAGCTTGTTCTTGACAATGTCTTTGATGAGGGCGCGGGCCGGGGTCAGATACTGGCGCGGGTCGAAGTGGTCGGGATGCTCAGCCAAATGTTGGCGGACACCGGCTGTCATACCCAAGCGAAGGTCGGAGTCGATGTTGATTTTGCAGACGGCCATTTTGGCGGCCTGACGCAGCATATCCTCGGGAATACCGATGGCGTCGGGCATCTGTCCGCCATACTTGTTGATGGTCTCCACACAGGACGGCACCACAGAGGAAGCACCGTGCAGTACGATGGGGAAGCCGGGCAGGCGCTTTTCTACTTCTTCCAGAATGTCAAAGCGAAGCTGAGGCTTCTGGCCTTTTTTGAACTTATAGGCGCCGTGGCTGGTGCCGATGGCAATGGCCAGGCTGTCAACGCCGGTCTTGGTGACAAATTCCTCGACCTCGGCGGGGTTGGTATAGGAAGCGTCTTCGGCGGACACGTTGACCGCGTCTTCAATGCCGGCCAAGCGACCCAGCTCACCCTCGACCGTGACGCCGCGGGCGTGTGCATACTCAACGACTTGCTTGGTAACGGCAATATTGTCCTCAAAGGAATGGTGAGAGCCGTCGATCATGACCGAGGTGAAGCCGCCGTCGATGCAGCTTTTGCAGACCTCAAACCCGTCGCCGTGATCGAGATGGACGCAGATGGGAAGCCCGGTGTCTTCCAGCGCGGCCTCGATGAGCTTCATCAGATAGACATGCTTGGCGTATTTGCGGGCGCCGGCCGAGACCTGGAGGATGAGGGGCGCATTTTCCTCAGCCGCCGCCTCGGTGATGGCCTGGATGATTTCCATGTTGTTGACGTTGAAGGCGCCGATGGCGTACCCGCCGGCATACGCTTTGGAGAACATTTCTTTTGATGTGACCATAGGCATGTTGCTTCATCTCCCAAAAATCAATTGGCGTCATTATATCAATATCGGCTGAGAAATGCAACATTTCTTCTGGCGGTCTGTTTACGGGTTCCGGAGACAATCTTCATCCGTCAAATCAAACGGAAACGTCACTTGACATAGGAGGAGCGAGTGATATAATTTGCACAAACAGTAGTATTGAATTGAATATAAATTCGTCGCTTTAGACAAAATATGACGCGACTATGGAAATGAATCACAGGATGTCATGGCGAACGGACACAGAATGGGGAACGCTCATCAGTTTGTTGCATGAAAAGAGAGGATGATCTTTATGGCCTGAGTTCCGGATGACAGACGAAGAAGCGAGAACGGAGGAATTGATCTCACGGAGAGTACGAAATGAAGGAGGTTCACGGCAATGAAGACTAAGAAAAGATTCAGCGTTTTTCTGGCACTCGTCATGATTGTGTCTCTGCTCCCTGTGTTAGGCACGCAGGCGTTGGCAGAGCTGCTTGATTCCGCGCCGCTGCAATACATCAATCTGTTGGAGCCCGCCATACCCTTTGTCGGGAACAATCCGGGCACCGGAACGCAGGACGGGATCACGGTCGGCGCGGGCGTAAGTCTCCCCAATGTGGAAGGACAGCAAACGCAGAGGAGAACCATTACCGGTCATCCCTACATCGCGAGTATATCCGGTACAAGGGGCTACAACAACACGTTTACCGGCAATACCGACTACCGCGCGGCTTTCGACGGCACGACCGGTCTTTTCTATGACGGCTACACGAGGGGGCATGTGGGGGTCGAATTCAAAGAGCCGCAATATGTCGCCAGACTTCGATTCCATCCCAGGGCGGGATATGGAACAAACCGCATCAGTGGAGCGGTGTTCCAGGGCTCCAATGACGAAGTCAATTGGGACTCGCTGTATACCCTCAACGGCATAACGACGGACAACATTAACCAATGGCATACGGTGGACATCCCCGACGGCCTGAACGCGAGCAAGGCTTACAAATACTTCCGCCTGATCGATTTGGGCGCGCTCAGCGATATGTTCAACGTTGCCGAGCTGGAATTGTGGACGGCCGATCCTGACGTGCCCAGCGCCGATGTGCTCGGCGCGATTCAGCTGCCGGCCGAGATGTATCCCAATGCCTCGGTCGATCTTCCCGCCAAAGCCGGTCTGGGTAAGGACATTGTTTGGAGTTCACTGACGCCGGACATTATGAATGACGCCGGACAATTCATCTGGGACGGGACAGCGCTTCCGGTAACCGCCAAGCTCAGAGCGACAGTGGTGTGGGATACCGAGACGTTCATCCGTGATTTTGAAATCTCTATTGTGAAACCCGGCCCCGAGGTTCTGGCTTCGATTTCCTTGCCTCCGATGATTTATCCCAATCAATCCGTAACACTGCCCGCGCAGGGTGCCTCGGATTTCAATCTCATTTGGACGTCACTGACGCCGGATGTTATGACGCCTGACGGCCATCTCATCTGGACCGGCGCACTTCCGGTGTCCGCCAAGCTCAGGGCATCGGTTGAGTGGCCGACCGGCACGGTGGCGACCAGCCGCGACTTTAACATTACTATCGTGGAGTCGCTCGACACCTTCGGATTTGACACCGACGTCGTTGACGACATGGAGCTGCTCATCAATCTTGACTTCGAGTCCAATCCGGTTAGCAATTACTTCAATGACACTGAGAACGGCTCACGGGCCAGAGCCCGTTCCGGCTCTTCCGCCACGACGACCACAGCCGCCACACTGGTCTGGGGCACCACCCCCGGAAGCGGCCGTTCCGCGAGGTTGAGCCAAACCTTCCATTTGGAATTGACCAAAGCGGACGGAACCCCTCTCCTGAAAGGGCTGGATGATTTCGTAGTTTCCTATGACGTGAACCCCACCGGGACAAGCGGCAACAATCTGTGGGCGTTCGTAGCCAAGCCCACCCAGCAGCCGCCCAAAGCCGATGCCGGTGGATGGGAAAAATATCTTGCCGTGCGGGAAACCGCCACCAGCATTGAGGCACGATCATGGTTCAACATTGGTAACATCAGGCCGCGTCCCGCGCAGAACGCTGCCCAAGCGCCAGCGGGTTGGCGCCATGTGGATGTTCATTTCCAAAAGGACAAAACGACCATTTACTTCAACGGCATAGAGGTCAGCTCCTTGCCGGCAGCACAGCCGCCATCCGAAATTTTGACGTCCGCCGGCGGTTTCTCCTATGTGGGCTATATGCCGACGGGTCAATACTTCACTGGTGAGATTGACAACTTCAAGATCTGGAAACCCACCGAGGCCTGGGATCCTGACGACGCCGGTAAAGTCGCGGCGGCCAAGGAAGCGTTGAATTTGCCGTACAATACAACCGACAGACCTGTCATGGGCAACATCACGCTGGCCGACAAGGGTCTCTACGGTACCGACATCGCCTGGTGGACCAGTCACCCGGACATCGTCGATCTGAACCGTCATGACAATACCGACTACGACCCCATGCTCCCCGGTGTGATTACCAGACCTGTGGACGCCGATACGATTGTCACCATGCGGGCGACGATTACAAGCGGAGCGGCTTCCGACACGAAGGAAATGCAGTTTACGGTCAAAAAGGCGCCGGAAAAAATACTCGGACCGGAGGACTATGAGGCGTATATCTATACGCATTTCACGGGAGATCAAAACTACCACACCGACGAGCAAATTTATTTCGCGCTTAGTCTGGACGGTGTCAACTGGGTGGATACCCGGCTGCGCGGCGACCCGGTTGTACAGTCATTTGTGGGAGATCACGGCCTGCGTGACATGTATCTCTTCCGCTCACCGGAGACCGACAAGTTTTTCCTTATCGCAACAGACCTCAACATCTATCAGCGGTATGGTTTTGGCGGCTGGGGCGGTGACACGGGTGAAATGAGCGTCTACCTCGCCGTTTGGGAATCCACCGACCTGATCAACTGGAGCGATATGCGCCTTGTGGACGTGGTCGGAAACTTGCAGGGCTCCAGAAACGCCTGGGCGCCTGAGGTTGTGTACGATGAATTGACCGGAGACTTCTTCGTGTTCTTTGCGGCGCGGACGGCGGCCGAAACGAGCAACCATATGTATTACTGTCGAACCAGAGACTTCTATACATTTACCGAGGCCAAGCGCTGGATCACAACGGCCAACTTGACGCTGGCCGGGAACGGGGGTTCGAACGGAAACACCAGCACCATTGACGCGACCCTGATCAGGGTGGGCGACCGGTGGTTCCGCTCCGCCCGAACCGGAAACTATTCGCCCATTGATGTGAGCGACGACTTGAGACTGACCGGACAATGGACGCGTTTGGGCAATGTGGAGGATATTTGGCCCAACTTCAACGCGACCAACGGCCGACTTGAAGGAGAGGAATTCCTGCTCTACAACAAAAAGGACTGGCGTGATCCCGAGACACCCCTCTACGGATTGTTTGGAGATCGCCACACGCAGATGACCGGTTATGTAAGGCTGACCACCACCGACCTGGCGTCGAGATCGCTGGAGGACTGGAAAGACGAGGGCGGGATTGTCTCCGACCTGACGGGTCCCAACGTGCCGTCAGCCCAAAGACCCATGAAGCGTCACGGCAACATTATGTCCATCACCAAGGAAGAGTACCTCAGGGTGTTGGCTCATACCACGCGCGGCGCGGATCACAGCGTCAGCATCCCTGACGACTACAATCTCATCGCCGCCTTCGGTTTCAACCACATGGCCAGCTCCGGAACGGCCGCGTTCAACGACCAGACGGGCAACGCGAAGCTGGTTCCGGGCGGCGGAGCCAGGTGGCGCCGCTCAACGGCCAGAGCGCCCGGCGAGGTCGGCGGTTATTCGGTGGACTTCACCGCCGGCAACGATTCCTGGCTGAACCTCACCAAGTTGGACGGAAGCGCCTTGCTTCTGGACGATAACGGCGACGTGTTCCGTGAAATCATCATTACATACAACAGCAAGGCCGATATCGGCGCCGACACCCCGGGCTGGACGTTCTTCGCGTCGAACAGCAACAACGCCCAAACGCCGAACAACGAAAGGTATATCGGCATCAGCGACAGACCCGACGGCATGATCGTCAACCGCTGGAAAAACAGTGGCGCTCCCGCGCCCTCGCTGCCCGGCGGAGCTGCGGAAGCAGGCACATGGAAAAGTGTGGTCGTGTATGTGGGTCAGAACTACACCGAG
>JAVBPF010000045.1:0-4626 GCA_031549735.1 Oscillospiraceae bacterium | reverse complement strand
TCTTGGACCGTCAAGAGCGCGCACGGCTGTTCCGGCCGAAGCGATGGAACAGGTCGTGGCCGAGGCTGTTGAACGCATGGAAAGAAGCCGTCGTTCACGCCGGAGAGGACTTCTGTGACGATATTGTCTGAGGCAGCGGTTCCACCTGCGGTGGCGCCGTTGCCCCCTGCGTCGCTCTATCATCATCCGATCCACCAGCCAGCGCATCGTCCGGGCTCGGCTTTTGGGTCATCTCAAATAGATCCTTGCAGAGCTGTGCGATGACGATCAACAGCATAAGCGCCGGCAGCCACATGGAAAACGGCAAATATTCGCCGAACAGATAGGCATGGTAGCCCGCATAGGACGCATAGATGGACAAAGGCGCGATAAACCAGCGCTTCGGGCGCGACACCACATAGAGGACGGAAAATATATCGGTGAGATAAAAGTACCGCTCATGCATGCTGGGCAAAAGCCAAGGCACACCGACACAGAACAGGAAGGCCAGGGTAAGCAACACTTCGGGCGTCAGCTTGAAACGCTTGTAGAGACAATAAAAGATGACCCCCAAGACAAAGGCAAAGGCCAGCATGACACCCGCATAGGAGAGGGCGGAGGAACGCACGTTTTCCGAAACAAAGGAAAAAATCGAGGGTGCCTTCATGCTGAGGTATTGGCTGTAGAGTCCAACCTGATCCGTATAAATGGTGAACAGGGAGGAGAATGTGCGGCCGAACAGCATGGCGGGCATGGAGATGATCAGATAGCTGGCAGGCATCCACAACAAATTTCGAAATTTCAGCTTCCCTTTCAGCGCCAGTAAAATCAGCAGCGGGAAGAAGAAAACGGCCTGCAATTTGAACGCAAACGCCAGTCCGGCAAAAACACAGAGGAGAACCTGCCGATTCTTGAGCGCGAAATAGAAGGCAAAGACAATGAACAGGGCGTAAACCGAGTCGCATTGGGCCCACAATCCACTGTTCATCCATACCGTGGGGGCAAACAGTGCCAAGGCGCACGCCAGCATCTGCCGGGCTCGGCCATAGCCGAGCTGCCGCACGACCATGGTCACACCCAACGCCAAAACAAGATCAGCGATGATCGAGACGATCTTGATCAGAAACAGACCGGGCAGCTCAATGTAGGACAGGCCAGCCAGCAGATAGAGGTAGGGCACATTATAGTCACTGGCAATCGTGCCGATGGCGGAGAAGCCGCCGTTTTCCCGCAAAAAGGAAAGCCAGCGGGACAAAAAGGAGACATAGTCGGCGGTGATGTGATCCAGACAAAAAATGCGAATCAGTAGCGCGAACATGAGAGTCAAGCCCAGAAAGAAGAACCCGATCAGAGAAATGTCGTGAAAAAGGCGAAGCATCGCAATCAGAGCGCCCGCGAACAACAGGGTCATCAGGGCGGACACCAAGCCGAATTGGCTCACGGAAAACTGCGTCAATGTACTCAGCGCAAAGCTGGCCATCGGGAAAAAGAGAACGATGATGCCACCGATCAGCCAGATCTTAATGTCCGGCTCAATCGGGTCATTCCAGATGCGATCCGCTTTTTGTTCCGACAAGCAGAGTCCCTCCTCCGTGTGCTGATGAGTATATGATAATCTCCTTTGGAGTGATGACAAATCAAGTGCCGCGAGCCGATTTGCGCACGGTCAGCGAGATTTCCTCGAAAATGCTTTCGGCCTGACGCCGGAAATTAGCGCACATTTTGCGGGCGTCATCCTCGTTTCCGGCCACAATTTCCAGACGCATCATCGGCGCATAACCGTCGGTCAGACGTAGGCAAACCATTGGCTCCGCCTCCTCGTAGAACACCTCGGTGTCGATGCAGGCGTCACGCCGCACACGCTCGGACACAACCTTGACCACATCTTCCGCGGCGCGCTTCAACGCGTGCGGAAGTGTTGATTCCGCAAATTCGGCGATGACTCGGCCTCGCGGGGTGATGTTGTATACCTCCTGGCCGAACCGCCCTTTTCGTTGAAACAGGTGTCCCGAATTGGTGAGCTCGTGGGTCTCCTCGAAGAACTGGAAATAATCGATGTTATCGTCGATCATGATCATCTCAATCATGTCCTCAAGCGATACATCCTCGGCCGAACGGCTCATCACAAACAGGATAAACGCTTTCAGACTGCCCGGCTCGTCGCGAAAACCGTATCTGGCCATTCTTCCCACTTCCCTGCCGTCTCACAATCCGTCTCTTGACTCCACGCAATTATAACCCACTTCTTGCGAAGTTGTAAAGGCTGTGTTACAATAACATGACATTTTATCTGCACTTTGCACCGAGAGGGGAAGTTTCGATATGCCTTCGCAGTTATCCAAAGCGTATGACCCCAAACAGGTCGAGCCGCGCATCTATCAAATGTGGTTAGACAAAAGTCTTTTCCACGCCGAGGTGGACAAAAAGAAAAAGCCCTTTTCCATCGTCATGCCGCCGCCCAATGTCACCGGGCAGCTGCATTTGGGACATGCCTTTGACAATACACTGCAGGACATCCTCATTCGCTTTAAGCGCATGCAGGGTTTCAGCGCCGTTTGGGTCCCGGGTACCGATCACGCCGGCATCGCCACGCAGATCAAGGTCGAGGAAAACCTTCGCGCCGAGGGCAAAACTCGTCACGATCTGGGGCGCGAGGCCTTTGTCGAGCTGGTGTGGGAATGGAAGCGGAAATACGGCAGCCGGATCATCGAGCAGTTGAAAACCATCGGTTCCTCCTGCGACTGGGAGCGCGAGCGCTTTACCATGGACGAGGGTTGCTCCCGCGCCGTGCGTGAGGTTTTTGTGCGCCTGTACGAAAAGGGTCTCATCTACAAGGGTACGCGCATCATCAACTGGTGCCCAAAGTGTGTGACCGCGCTGTCCGACACCGAGGTGGAGTACAACGAGCGCGACGGTCACCTGTGGCACGTGCGCTATCAGGTCAAAGATTCCGACGAATGGATCACCGTGGCCACCACGCGACCCGAGACCATGCTGGGTGACACCGGCGTGGCGGTGCATCCCGACGACGAGCGGTACAGGCATCTGGTCGGAAAAACTTGTATTTTGCCGCTGATGAACCGTGAAATTCCCATCGTCGCCGACGAGTATGTTGAAATGGAATTCGGCACCGGCTGTGTCAAAATGACGCCCTGTCACGATCCAAACGACTTCGAGGTGGGTAAGCGCCACAATCTCGAGTTTATTCTTGTGATGGACGACCACGCCAAAATCAACGAAAACGGCGGCGTCTATCAGGGCCTCGACCGTGACGAGGCGCGCAAGGCTGTGCTTCGTGACCTGGAGGCGGGCGGTTATCTGGTCAATACC
The DNA here is from genome assembly GCA_031549735.1 of Oscillospiraceae bacterium. Taxonomy (GTDB): domain Bacteria; phylum Bacillota; class Clostridia; order Oscillospirales; family UBA929; genus JAVBPF01. Next base: position 1,317 of record JAVBPF010000045.1, on the reverse strand, counting down.
GAGGCGCATGTTCACAACGTGGGCCAGTGCTACCGGTGCGGCTGTCTGGTCGAACCGATTACCTCGGCGCAATGGTTCGTCAAAATGAAGGAACTGGCCGAGCCGGCCCTTGAGGTGGTTCGGGACGGCCGGATGAAATTCGTACCCGAGCGCTTCACCAAGACCTATCTCAACTGGATGGAAAACGTGCGCGACTGGTGCATTTCCCGCCAGCTTTGGTGGGGACACCGTATTCCCGCGTTCTATTGCGGCGATTGCGGCCATGTCACTGTAGCGCGCGACGACCCTGAAAAGTGCGCCCAGTGCGGCGGGACACACCTCACTCAGGACGAGGACGTGCTCGACACCTGGTTTTCCTCGGCGCTTTGGCCTTTTTCCACGCTTGGCTGGCCCGATATGACACCGGAACTGGAGTACTTCTACCCCACTTCGGTCATTGTGCCCGGCTATGAAATCATCTTCTTCTGGGTGGCCCGCATGATTTTCTCCGGGCTGGAGCACATGGGCGACGTCCCCGTCCGCACGGCCTATATCCATGGCATCGTGCGCGACGATCAGGGGCGGAAGATGTCCAAGTCATTGGGCAACGGCGTCGACCCGGTCGAGATCATCGACAGCTACGGCGCCGATGCCATGCGCTTCACGCTCATCACCGGCAACTCGCCCGGCAACGACATGCGCTTTTATCATGAGCGCTGCGAAGCCATGCGCAACTTTGTCAACAAGCTGTGGAACGCCGCGCGGTTTGTACTGATGAACCTCAATGTGGATTCGTGGGTGTTGCCCGAAACGCTGGCCATGGAGGACAAGTGGATTTTGTCCAAGCTCAACCGCCTGATCCCGCAGGTAACCAACCTGCTGGAGCACTATGAGATGGGCGTGGCGGCGCAGAAACTGTACGATTTTCTCTGGGACGATTACTGTGACTGGTATATTGAGCTGGTCAAGCCACGCCTGATGGGCTCGGACAAGGAGCAATCGCAGACCTGTGAGCAGGTACTGGTGTCCGTGCTGCTGAGTGTACTCAAGCTGCTGCATCCTTATATGCCCTTTGTGACTGAGGAAATCTGGCAGGCGCTGCCCCACAAGGGCGAATCAATCATGGTCGACCGCTGGCCGGAGGTGGACGAGCGTCTGAGCTTCCCGACCGAGGAGCAGCATATGGAACGTGTGATGGAGGCCATCCGCGCCATCCGCGCGCGCCGCTCCGACATGAAGGTGCCGCCGGTCAAAAAGGCGCGCCTGTTTGTCGTGACATCGCACCAAGAGGCCTTTGCCGAGGGCGCGGAGGCCATCAAAAAACTGGCTGCCTGCTCC